>NZ_JAVBNS010000192.1:0-11753 GCF_031551385.1 Anaerosporobacter sp. | reverse complement strand
TATAGAAGCATGAATTCCTAATGCAACTAACCCCATCGCTTCGTAACGATAGATTTGCTCTATCATGCCTTGAAACACCATATCATTCTTTGCAAATGCTCCACTTATTATATGCAGATTTGTCATTGTCAACACATAACCTAACGTCCCTATAACAAGATTGCATATTAGAATTTTCTTAAATGCATCGAAAGCTCGATCAAATTTCTTCGCTCCAAGATTCTGACTTATAATTGCTGCTCCACCTTCTTGAAAGCCATTCTGCGGATTTGTTGTCATTCCTCCAATGTTATTGGATATTCCCAATGCACCTACTGTTAATGCTCCATATCCTGTACTCATTGAATTCACAATTACCTTACCAATTGCAAACGAGAATTTCTCGATAATAACCGGAAATGAAAGATGAATCATTGGAAAGGCAATTTCTCGGTTCATTGTGATTGCTTTAAGCGAAAATCCAAAGACACCTTCCTTTCCTCCCATGTTTTTGATTGCTATTGCAAACATAACAAGTTGCGACAAGAGCGTTGCAATTGCTATTGTTGTGACATCGCCTTGCAAACCATATACAAACCATGCTGTCAACGATAGCTTTACTATAATAATTACTATATTCACATTCAATATACGTTTTGAATTTCCTCTTGCCCGTTCAATTGCAATATATACGTTGTTAAAGAACATAATAACTAACGAAAATATTTCAATAATAAAATATGGTTTTCCAATTGCTATTAATTCCTCTGGTGTCTTCATCAGTTTTAGAAACTGTTCTGCAAAAGG
This sequence comes from Anaerosporobacter sp., assembly GCF_031551385.1. GTDB lineage: Bacteria > Bacillota > Clostridia > Lachnospirales > Lachnospiraceae > Anaerosporobacter. The sequence continues at coordinate 10,967 of NZ_JAVBNS010000192.1, read as the reverse complement.
AACAAATACAAGCAAGATAATTGCTCCTAATGTCCCACATATCATATACAGCGTACTTACTTGACGCTTTACCTTCTTATAATCACCAGCTCCATATGTTTCACTTATCTTGAGACTTGCTCCAACAGCTAATCCTCCACCAATTGCATTAATTGCCATGTTTATCTGCGATAGGTATGCTACTGCCGAAACTGCTTTCGAGCTAATATGTGCTGCCATCTGAGAATCAAGTATCTTGAATATCTGTGCTAGTGACTGATACAATGCCAAAGGAAAACAAATACGAAATATCACGCTCCACATATTCGCATTCAATATGTAATCCCTATTTTGTCTATCCTTGCTTAATAGGTTCGTATTTTCATTCTTCATAATGTACCTCTTTCAATATTACCATATATTTTACACTGCCCATGTAATATAGATATATATTACCTTAATATATACGTACATTCTACAGATTTTCTAGGTACTTTCTCTTTAAACTACAGTTTTTTTATGATATCATGTAAACAAACAGTTAATACACCTATTCGATTGGAGATATTGTAATGGCAAATAAAATCCCGAATTTTTATATCGACAAAGTCACTCGTGAACCATATTTTCAAATGCCCTCGAATCATTTTCACTCAGAATACGAGATATATTTTCTTCTTACCGGAACACGCAAATTCTTTATTAATCATAGTTTCTATACACTTCACCCGAATGATTTTGTTTTGATATCGAAAGGGGAACTGCATAGAACTTCTTTTATTGCTGACGCTTCCCACGAACGAATCGTTATGTATTTTAACGACATTTGGCTTAATCATGTTGTTGATACATTTGGCAGAGATATTCTAAACCAATGCCTAGCAACGCATAAACGCTCTATTGCCGAAACTGATCAATTATTTATTAGCAATCTACTAGAAAAAATGTTAGATGAATATAACTCTCCTACCATTTATTCCAACAAACTATTACAGAATTATTTTGAAGAATTACTAATCTTTTTATTACGAACTACTTCTTCAAATGAATATACGAATGATAACACCGCCAATGATGCTGATATCGTAAAAGCTGCACAATATATCTGTAGTAACTATGCCCATGATTTAACATTGAAAGAAGTTGCTGATTATGTGAATCTCTCTCCTACTTACTTCTCAAAGAAATTCAAGGATTCCACCGGCTTCGGATTCAAAGAATATTTGATACACATTCGTGTAAAAGAGGCAGCACATCAATTGCTCGAAACAAAAGATAGCATAACTACAATTGCTGCACGTTGCGGTTTTACTGACAGCAATTATTTTGGTGATTTATTTCGCAAAGTAACGAAACTTTCACCTAGGGAATATCGTAAGAAGCAAAGTGCATACTAAACAAGCAAAAACCGCCAAAAGCAATCTAGTTACCTTTGGCGGTTTTAAAAAGGGGAGGATAAGTATTTAATTTTTCTTTTGTGACTTGTCAAGAATCTGATATCATCATGTAAACAACCGTATAATAATTGGAGGGGGAGTCCAACTATTATCTTTTGCAAACAGTTAACATCATCGTCACTGTATTGTAATCTAATTTCTTTCAATGATAATAAGTTTCTAAAACTCACTTCCATCGCTTTATTATTAGATTAATTATATTATGCTACCAAATTATAGTTTTTATACATACATATTAAACTTTTTTTATTGAAAACATTCCCGTCTTCTTTTATAATAGAAATTAAGTACTCTTGTTTCGTAGATACATAAAAATCAAATAAGAAAGGAATCCATTATGCATAAATCAAAACGTATACTAGCAATTATAGGTATTGTCCTACTTGTTGGCTTATATGTAGTATCACTAATAGCTGCACTTTTTGCTACTAAGACGTCTGCTTCACTATTCAAAGTGAGCATCTTTTGCACGATTATTATTCCGTTACTACTATATGCTTACACAATGCTATGTCGCGTATTCCGAAGAAAAGACACCGACGATGATAACTCGAATTAGAACACTATCATATTCTAATTTAATTTTCAAAACGAAAGTAGCTGTGCACAAACTGATTATTCAGCAAATGCACAGCTACTTTCTATTCGTTCTCTGCTTCTTCCATAATTCTTTTTCTATGTGCCTTCAGTTCTTTTTCGTATCCTTCATCGGATAACTCATAGAATGTTCGCCCTACTAATTCATCTGGCAGATACTGTTGCTTAACATAATGATTCTTATAGTTGTGTGCATATTTGTAGCCGATTCCATGACCAAGCTTCGCAGCACCTCCATAATGCGCATCTTTAAGATATGGTGGTATTGTTGCAATCTTTTCTTGGTTTACAATCTGCATTGCAGCATCAATTGCCATAATTGCCGAATTACTCTTAGGTGCACATGCTACATAAGCCGCCGCTTGCGCAAGTACAATCCTTGCTTCTGGCATACCTAATCGTTCTACCGCTTGTGCTGCTTGTGTCGCTACTACCAAAGCGTTCGGGTCTGCGTTTGATACATCTTCTGATGCACAAATCATAATTCTTCTTGCAATAAACGTAATACTTTCACCTGCGTGTAACATTCTAGCTAGATAATAAATTGCTGCATCTGGATCAGAGCCACGCATACTTTTAATAAATGCTGATATTGTATCATAATGGTTATCTCCAGATTTATCATAACGTAACGCTCTCTTTTGAATACATTCCATCGCTACATCAAGGGTAATATGTATCTTCCCATCTTCACTTCGCTCTGATGTTAGCACACCAAGTTCAACTGCATTCAAAGCACTTCTTGCATCACCATTTGCCATATCGGATAGAAACTCAAGTGCATCTTCCTCTATCATCGCATTATAAGCACCTAAGCCCTTTTCCTCATCCGAAACAGCACGTATTAATAAATTACGTACATCTTCATTCTCAAGCGGTTTCAATTCAAAGATAATCGAACGTGATAGCAATGCTGAATTAACTTCAAAGTAAGGGTTTTCTGTCGTTGCTCCAATAAGAATAATTGTTCCATCTTCAACAAATGGCAAAAGATAATCTTGTTGCCCCTTATTAAAGCGATGAATCTCGTCTACAAAAAGAATTGTCTTCTTCCCATACATACCAAGATTTTGTTTTGCTCCCGTTACTACCTCTTCCATATCTTTCTTACCAGAACTTGTTGCATTAATCTGCCTAAAGTATGAACTTGTCGTATTCGCAATCACCATTGCTAACGTAGTTTTTCCTGTACCGGGAGGCCCATAGAAAATAATAGAACTCAATTTATCTGCCTGTATTGCACGATACAGTAACTTGTCTTTCCCAATAATATGTGCTTGTCCAACCACTTCTTCTAATTTAGTAGGACGTAGTCTTGAAGCTAACGGAGATTCCTTCTCTAATTGTGTCTCTCTCATATATTCAAATAAATCCATATTTTTTACCTTCCTAATATATCTTTCACAACTTCACTCGCTATAATCATTCCTGCTACAGAAGGAACAAACGACATACTACCTGGTGTCGCTCTCTTTCTATGCATATCTTTTACGTCTGTTTTCTCTATATTACCAGCCGAATCTAACACGTCTTCATTTACATTTTCACCAGTTTGAAACAATGGTTTTGTAGGTTGTTCTTCCGAATAAACTACCTTTAACTTATTCACGCCTCTTGCTTTTAACTCTTTTCTCATAACTTTACATAGAGGGCATACATTTGTTTTGAATAAGTCACTTACTTTCAACATTGTTGGTTCGAATTTATTACCAGTTCCCATTGCACTTATTAATGGTATGTTTAACTCCTTACTCTTTAAGGTAAGTGCTATCTTAGCTGTAACTGTATCAAGCGCATCAACCATATACGTAATATCTTGCGAAACCACCTCATCTATATTGTCATACAAGACAAATGTTTGCATCGTATCAATTTCCACTTCAGGATTAATGGTTCTCATTCGTTCTTTCATTGTCTCTATCTTTGATTTACCAATCGTATCAATTGTTGCATGTAATTGTCTATTTATATTACTCTCACATATTGTATCATCATCAACTAACAAAAAATGTCCTATTCCCGCTCGAACAAGCCCCTCCGCTACGTATGTTCCAACACCACCAACTCCATAGATAGCAACCTTTGCATTCTCTAACTTCGCAATTCCTTCTTCTCCAATTAACATCTCTGTACGAATTAATCGTTCTGACATTGTAGCCTCCACATTTCAAAATCAATATTTTACAACACATCAAATTAGGTCGACAGCATGCACCATCGACCTCTTCAGATACACTACTAGTAGTATATCATAATTTTAATTAAATTCAAATCGGATCGCGAACCCATCATTACTTTTTCGTTATACCGCGGTCTTAACAAAACTCACAACATTAATAATCGATTCAACAACTACTACCGTAACCATAATTATAATATTAGACATTCTCCATTCAAAAACATTAAGCGTATCCATCGCACCGAAAAGAAATGGTATTATAAAAAATGACACCACTACGAGCAAACGCATAGAGCGCACACCCCAAAGCGTAACAAAACTCCAAATCCCAGCCACGATTGTCACTACATTGAACTTATATAGCATCTGAATCTCCAATCCATTTCCTATCTGCATTCCAATATATACCGCAAGATGATTCCATAGTATTTGTATCGCTACAAATATTGCAACAAGAACAGCTTTACTTCCTATAGCAAAACTTCGCCTAGTTGGATAAAACATCAGCTTATCTTCAGCAAAATCAAAACTTTGCTTTTCAAACACAGTACTTATCGCCACTATGAAACAAGTCATAGTTACACACATAACAATCTCTGTTACTTCTCCAATGATATCTTGGCTTATCTTAGCGCTAGCCACAACCAATCCAAACCAAGTGATTTGCAGTACAAATACAAGAAATCTTATTGGATTATGTCTAAATATAGATAAATCAAATCTTATCTGTTTTCCTAACACTCTCTTACTCCCCTCTCCATCTACTTCGTGCTCTATTTCTACTCTTCTACTGTAGATTTTTCTTTCGTCAAGTAATATAATATATCGCTCAAATTGGCATTATCAATAACTATCTTCTGTAGCCATTCCTTCTGCCCAACAATTCGTTCCGTATGGTGAGCAAGTCCCTCAAAACCATTTTTTGTACTCTTCACACTAACGAATAAATCTCTCGGTATGCTTCGAAGAATCTCACGCGAACCTTTCACCAAACGGTACTCATCTAATAGTTCTTCTTTCGTAGTTAGTGAAAGTATCTTTCCATTATCAAGTACCATTATATAATCTGCAATTTTATCAAGGTCTGTTGTAATATGAGTCGATATAATTACTCCCATGTTCTCTTCCTCAACTAATCCCTGTAATATTGTAAGGAACTCTTGTCGAAATAATGGATCAAGCCCACCCGTTGGCTCATCAAGCAAAAGTAGTTTGGGATGTGTCGCAAGAGTAAATGCCAACTGGAATTTTGTCTTCATTCCTTTTGATAACTGTTCTGGTGTTTTGTTCCCATCTAACTTATACTTACATAGCAATTGCTCAAAATATTCTATATCAAACTTTTGATAGAACCTTCCAAATATAATTGCATTATCCAGTAATGATTTTCCTAATAAGAAGCGATTATCTTCTGCTATATAACCAATCTCTTGACGAACTTGCAAGTCTTTCTTTTCATATTTTTTACCCTCTATGTATATCTCACCTTGACTCTTTGTGCGTATTCCTAATAGCACATTCATCAAAGTTGTTTTCCCCGCACCATTCTTACCTATAATCCCCATTATAAATCCCTTGTCTAGCGAAAAATTAATATCCTTCAAATGAAACTTTCTGTATTTTTTACCAAGATTCTCAACTCGTACAATCTCATTCGCTTGCAAATCAAGCCCTCCCATCTACTCCATCTCTTGATATAATACTTCTATCATATCTTGAATATCTTCTAATGATAAACCTGCTGCCTTGCATTCATTCAATAAATCTTGTAAATGTCTCTCTATCATGCTTATCTTCTTCTCCTTCAATATATCTGTATTCTGCTCACACACATAAAACCCTTTTCCCGTAACAGAATATAGTAATCCCTCTTTTTCAAGTTCCTCATACGCTCGTTTTGTTGTAATAACACTAATTTGCAAATCTTTCGCCAGTCCACGAATAGATGGCATTGCATCTCCTGGCACGATTTCTTTATTAATAATTGCTGATTTTATCTGATTAATAATTTGCTCATAGATCGCAAGATTACTACTATTCGATATAATAATATTCACTCATTTCACCTCTCCTACATCAATTTTTTCATTGCTTTTATTTGATTTATCTTAACATTCTCATAGTCTGTATCATGTTTTATAATATCAATGATTGCCCAGATTACTCTACCAAGTGCTCCAACATTTACTACTATAATTCCTATACACAAATACTTCGGATTTTTAATTAACTCTTCAAATTGAGCTATTAATGCAACTATCATTACACCGACTACCCCACCAATAACACCACTCACATATACCATCTTAGGGTTATCCTTTTTCTTTTTCCCTTTGAACATATTTATTTTCTGAAACGATACTACCAACGTATATGGCAATCCAAATAACGCAAATAGATTTAATACATATTGTCCATATTCTGCATTAATAATAGCTGAAATAACTACAAATGTAATACACAAAGAGAATACCATTGTAAAATTAATCAGTACACCGATAAAATAATACCGTTTTCTTTCCTCATAAGACAAAGGTATCATATAGATACATTTTTCATGACGAGTGATTTCCAGTACAAACATTGCGATTAGTCCTAACATTGCAAATACTGCCAAAAATATCATATAGGACACCTCTTTATCCTCTATGTATTCAAATTCAGATAGAATTCCGAGTGCAACATAAAACATACATAGTAGCACATAGTACCAACGCCTTTTTAAGAATACCTTGTAACGAATCAAAAGTGCTTTCCGTAATTCTTTGTTAGACATATGTAAGCACCTCTTTCTTATCTGCTGTAAAGTAATACATAAAATCCGCAATCGTAGGAATCTCTATCTGACATCCTCTATTCAAAATGCTTTCTTCATTACGAACCATTGCTTCTACCGAATACGGTGTTACTTTTTTACCAATTACAGAAGATTGTAACATCTGAATCTTTTCTTCACTTCCTTTAATAATACGATACGACTCAAACAGCTCTTCTTTTGAAGTCGATAACATCTGCTTTCCTTCATGTATTAACGTAACATAATCTGCTACCATATCAATCTCTTCTGTTAAATGTGTCGAAAACAGAATGCTTTTTTCTCCATTCAAGATAGCATCATACATGATTTCTGTAAGTTCGCGACGAAATACGGGGTCTAATCCACTTGCTGGTTCATCCATTATCAATAATCTTGCTTCATGCGATAAAGCAAATGCTAATTGAAATTTAATAATTGTTCCCTTTGATAATTTTTTCAACTTTCTTTTTGGATCGACATCAAATCTACTGCAATACTTTAAAAACATATCCATATCAAAGTTTTTGTAATACGGAGCATAAATTCTCGCATTATCAAGGGAAGAGATATCCTCAAGAAATGGATTTTCATCAAGAACAAAACCAATCTCGCCTTTCGCTCTGCTCTCATCCATGCAAAGATTGTGTCCACAAACTCTGACATCCCCTGTTGTTTTTTGATATAATCCTAAAATCGTATTAATCAAAGTAGTCTTTCCTGAACCATTTTGACCAATTAACCCCATGATATAACCAGGCTCTAATTTAAAATCTATATTCTCTAACGAGAATTTATCTAGTTTTTTATAAACATTTTCAACTTCTAATATATATTCCATTGTCAAAAACTCCTTTCACCCATCCTACACGAACTGTATATATGTATATATTCTGTATATATCTATATACACAGTATATGCACATATATACAGTTTGTCAATACCTATTTTTTATGTTAAAATTTAAAATAATTATTGAATTAACATTCTATACGAAAGGAACTCTATATGAACATACCAAACGACCCAGTAATGTTACTTAGTTATATCAACACACAGTTAAGAGATTTCTACTCTACATTAGAAGACTTATGTCTTTCTCTTAATATAGATGAACACTCTCTATGTTCTAAGCTCGAAACGATTGATTACAACTACGATAAAGCATGTAATCAATTTGTTTAAAAGAACATTCACACGCCAATAAAATAAAGATGCTTAGGAAAATTATCGAATCTAATTTTCCTAAGCATCTTTATTTTTCTTCAACTTCTTCATCAAATAATACAACTTCATCTTTGACCTGTGCGAAATATGTACTATCAAATATCTCTAACTGCGATTTCCCATTCGTTGCTTCTATTACTTCTTCCTGTAATTGATGTAACTTATCTATACTTACTAATAATTCCATTGTAACAATATCCGTATAAATGGTGTCTAAGACAGTTATCTGCATCTGACAAACTATATACTGTAACTTACCTATTCCATTATAGTCCGTAACGATACGTCCCTTCTTGCCAGCTATTTTTTCCACTATAACACTCTGTGCGAGCCCTTCTACGGTCGCATTCACATAGGCTCGAACTAAGCCTCCCGTTCCTAATAATGTTCCACCAAAATATCTTGTAACTATCACTAATGTATTATGAATTCCTTGTCCTAACAAAACATCTAGCATTGGTTTTCCTGCTGTTCCACTTGGTTCTCCGTCATCACTACATCTTTGCACTTCATTTCTTTTTCCTACAACATAGGCATAACAATTATGAGATGCATCCCAGTTTTTTTTACGTGTTTGTTCGATATATGCAATTGCTTCGTCTTCGGAACTAATTGGTTGAACGGAAGCAATAAACCGTGACTTTTTCTCAACAATTTCCCCTATCCCCGCTGTATAAACTGCTTTATAACTTTCTACCATATCCGTTCAATACCTCACATTCTGTAACATTACTACTTAGCCAAATAGCCACTCTTCATGATACCTATCATAACGTAAGACCACTAATATTGCAAGAAAGTCTTATTACTGTGTCCTCTCAATTATCCAAATCCCAACCGCATAATTTAATTTTGCTTTATTTTAATACACTTTTTTGATATAATAGTAGCGAAAAGGAGGCTTATTATGGACTTTAGTAAACGTGGTACAGCAAATAAGCAACGCCAAATACGCTCAACTTCGCAGAAGCTTTCAAGAAAGACGCTTATCTCCCTTCTGCGCACTTGTATTGTCTGCATAGTTGCTATATCAATAATAGGTACATTCACTGGTCTTGGTGCATTGAAAGGTATGTTAGATAGTGCTCCAAATATTGATTCAATTGATGTTGCACCTACAGGTTTTTCCACAATTATATATGATAGCGAAGGAAATGAAATAAAAAAATTAGTCGGTTCTCAAGCAAACCGTATCTATGTTTCTTTAGATAAAATTCCTGAGATTGTACAGAATGCCTTTATCGCCATTGAAGATGAACGATTCTGGGTGCATAACGGTATTGATGTAAAAGGTATCTTTCGTGCATTCTTCGTTGGCCTGAAATCAGGTGGTTTTTCAGAAGGTGCTAGTACATTAACACAACAGCTTCTAAAAAACCAAGTATTTGATGGTGGTCATGAAGAGGAATTCTTTGTGAAACTCCAAAGAAAAGTGCAAGAACAATATCTTGCAATTAAATTAGAAGACAAGCTAGACAAGGAGCAAATTCTTGAATACTATCTAAACACAATTAACCTTGGTCAGGGAACGCTCGGAATACAAGCCGCATCGCTACGTTATTTTAACAAAGATGCTAGCAAACTTACTTTATCGGAAGCTACTGTAATTGCTGGTATCACACAGAGCCCTGTATATTTAAACCCAATCACTCATCCAGAAGATAATGCCGCTAGACGAGTTCTTGTCCTTAATAAAATGTTAGAACTAGAATACATTTCGCAAGAAGATTATGACAAAGCATTAAAAGATGATGTTTATGAAAGAATTCAATTAGTTAACGAAGAGCAAATTACTACTACTTCTAGCACAAATTCTTATTTTGTAGATGAGTTAATTCTTCAAGTTCAAGATGATTTACAGAATAAACTAGGTTATACAGAAACACAAGCTATTAATGCTATTTATCGTGGTGGTCTTAGGATTCAATCGACACAAGATACTTCCCTTCAAGATATATGCGATACTGTCATTAACGACGATTCAAATTATCCAGAAGCGTACCATGTGTATGAATTAACCTATGCATTATCCATTCAGAAAGAAGATGGTTCTACTATCAATTATTCGGAAGGACATCTTAAAAATTACTTTACACCTAAGAAGAAGTCTTTCAACTTATTCTTTAAGAACAAAGAAGATGCCGATGTCTATACAGAAGAATTCAAAGCTTCTGTATTAGAAGAGGGTGATGAAATACTTGGCGAGAAAAAAACATTTACACTTCAACCACAAGTATCCTTTGTCCTAATGGATCAACATAACGGTAAAATTCTAGCACTTGTTGGTGGACGTGGTACAAAAGAAGGTAGTCTTACTTTAAACCGTGCCACTCGTACATTAAGACAGCCCGGCTCTACATTTAAAGTACTATCCACTTATTTACCTGCTCTTGATAATGCTGGTATGACATTAGCAACCGTTCAAGATGATGCACCTTACGAATATCCTGGTACAAACACTCCTGTAAACAACTGGAGACGTGGTGTGTACAATGGTCTTACTACTTTGCGTCAAGGTATTTGGGACTCTAATAATATCGTAACCGTTAAGACACTAGATGCCATTACCCCTCAGTTAGGATATTCCTACCTTATGAAGTTATCGTTCTCTACTATTGTTGATAGCGTTACGACAGACGATGGAAAAGTGCATTCCGATATTAATTTGCCAATGGCTCTTGGCGGTTTAACCTATGGTGTTAAAAACTTAGAAATAACAGCAGCCTTCGCAAG
>NZ_JAVBNS010000052.1:0-16635 GCF_031551385.1 Anaerosporobacter sp. | reverse complement strand
TTATCTCTCATGATATGAATGTTATTCATGAGATATGTGACCGTGTGATTGTTATGCATAATGGAGAGATTGTAGAGCAAGGGATTACGGAGGAAGTTTTTGATAATCCTAAAGCGCAGTATACAAAAGAATTATTAAACGCAGTTTTGTGTTATTAGATAGGTAAATTAATTGGATAAGGGATAATAATCTTAGAAGATGTCAAATTGGATGAGAAATTTCTTGGCTTATTAAGTGGTATTAGATATAATATAGGTATAAGGACCTAGAAGATGCTATGACGCAAGGAGTTTATAGTATATTTTTAGTGAAGGCATAATATGATATCTATATTGATTGACAATGTCAACTTAGTAGAATCAGCAAGGAAGGAGCATTACGTGAAAACAATTAAGTTAAGAATTATTGCTATTATTACAATGTGCACTATACTGCTAGCAGCAGTGATAGGTTATGTTAGCATTAATGAATCAAGTAACATGGCAAATAATAATGCGAAAGAGTATATGCAATTAACATGTATGAACAAGAGTGCAGAAATTAATTCTCTAATTGAGAGGATAGAGCAATCGGTTGATACATTAAGCGCAATTGTACTTAGCAAACTTGAAATTGCTCAGTTCAAGAGTAACTCAGCTTACGTGTCAGCATTTACACAAGATTTGTTTCTTGATGTTGTAGAATTTGCCAATAATACAGAAGGTGCAATTACTGCATATATTCGATACAATCCTGACTTTACAGAACCAACTTCAGGAATTTTCCTTAGTAGGAATTCGGTAGAGGAAAGTTTTGAAAGTTTAACACCTACAGATTTTAGTGCTTTTGATAAGGATGACTTAGAACATGTAGGTTGGTATTACATTCCAGTGAATAACAAACAGGCAACATGGATGGATCCGTATTTGAATGCGAATATTAATACATATATGATATCCTATGTTGTTCCTCTATATGTCAATGGGGAATCCGTGGGAATTATCGGTATGGACATTGATTTTAGTAAAATAATAGATATCACAGAACAATCGGTAGATTATAAAGATGGTTATTGTTTTCTTATAAATGCAAGTGGCGAAATTATGCATCACAAAGAACTAGAATTAGGTGAGCAACTTGCTGAAGTGGAAGATGGTAAATTAGCAGAAGTAACAGCTTCTATATTAGAAAGCGGAAATGAAGGCAAGTTATTAAGTTACCAATACCAAGGGAAAGCAAAAAATTTAGTATATGCTACATTAAACAATGGAATGAAGTTTATTCTTTCCGTGCCAAAGACAGCGATACAAGAAGATGCAACAAAATTAACACAAGAAATTGCTGGAATTATTGTTGTGTTCTTGATTATAGTAATCGTAATTGGATTTTTCTTGGGAACGAATTTAGCAAGACCGATTAAGCGACTGACGGAAGTGATTAATCAGACAGCACAGCTTAACTTTGGCGATAATACGGAGCTTGTTAAACTTGCGAAACGTGATGATGAAACAGGAAAAATGGCGAAATCAGTAATGGAAATGAGAAGTATTTTGCAGACTGTTTTAGGTAATATGGTGACTGTTAAGGAAAGCATATTAACAAATGTAACACAATTAGATAAAGTTATGAAAGAATATTATGTAATTGCAGAAGATAACTCAACTACAACGGAAGAGCTAGCATCAGGAATGCAAGAGACAGCTTCCAATACAGAAGCGATAGCTGCTAGATTAGAGACAACAAAGAACTATTCACAAGATATTGCTGTACTTACGAAAGAGGGATTGGAAGAAGCTGGCAGTACGCTGGATAGAGCGTTAGAGCTTAAGAAGAATGCAACTGCTTCTAGTGAAGTTGCTAATACAATCTATGCAGATATTGCAATTAAAGCGAAGTCTGCTATGGATGATTCGAAAGCGGTATATAAGATTAGTGAATTGACAGAAGAAATTAAAGGAATCTCTGCACAAACAAATCTACTTGCATTAAATGCGAGTATTGAGGCGGCAAGAGCTGGAGATGCAGGTAGAGGATTTGCTGTTGTAGCAAGTGAAATCGGAAATCTAGCATCGGAAACGCTAAGAACATTAGATGGAATTAATTCTATTGTTTCAGAGATAACAAAATCAGTTACGAACCTATCATCATGTATGGATGTTACAATGAATTTCTTGCAGAGCAATGTTGTAGGAGATTATGAAATGTTTGTTCATGTTAGTGAGCAGTACGAAAATGATGCCAATACATTCCGCAGAGTAATGAGTAAGACAGATGATTCTGTTGGAAAGATGTTTCTTGATATAAAAGAAATAGCGAACATTGTAGAAGTTATTAATACAACGATTTCTCAATCTTCAGAAGGTGTATATATTATTGCTGAAAAATCAAGTGATGCAGTTATGAAAACGCAAGAAGGTTATGAGTATCTTGAGCAAAACAAAGTAAGTGCAACACAATTAGAAGAGATAATAAATAAATTTCAGTATTAAAACATAAAATAAATACCATCGTGTATCGTTAATATGTACACGATGGTATTTATTTTATTATAATTAATCTGCTTTTTTGTTTTTTACAAGTTGGCATAACTTGCGAAAAGAATGCTCAAAGTGTTCATCGTCTTCTTTTGTTCGCTTTCGAATACTTGAAGTACGTACACCTCCGCGACGTTGTTTTTTTGCGATATGTCGCTCAAACATAAGAAGATCAATATTATCATTTGTATAGATTCGTCCATTTTGATTAATGGCATAGCCTTTTTTGCCAAGAACCATAGTGGCAACGCCATAATCTTGTGTAACGGCAATATCACCTGCGACTGTTCGGTTGATTAATGCGATATCAACCGCATCGGGAGCTTTACTTACTTGGACAATTTCGGAATAATCAGAATATAAGATATGACTCGTATCAATAATCATAATAACAGGTAATTCAAATTCTTTGGCGACATTTTCAATTATATGCTTAACTGGACATGCATCAGCATCGACTAATATTTTCATAAGAATATCCTTTCTGACAAGGTAGTATATTTATTATATGCTAAATTTTAATATGGTTTACAAGTTTAAAATTCATACATTTTTCCTTTATAGTATACAAAAATTTAAGACATTAATCTATTGATTTATGGAAATACTAACATTATAATGAACATAGCAACGATGCTAGAATTAAAGTTTAAGTGGCAATGTTGAACAAATATAAAATTTAGGCATATGGAGGTGGAGAATTGGACGATAAGAATCCGAAGAAGAGCGATAATAAAAAGAACGAGAATAGAAAAGGTATTGTATTTTGTGTAATAGCTACTCTATGTGCGTTTTTCTTGTTTTATTATATGACGAATCAGTTGAAGGAAAGTGCAAAGATAGAAGTTAGTTATACAGAGTTTATTAATATGCTAGAGGAAGGCAAAGTTAAAAATGTTAAGATTGATGCAAGTAGAATTACGATAATTCCTGTAGAAGAGAAAACGAATGGAATGTTTGTAATCACATATTACACAGGATATTTGAATACTCCTGGTCTATATGATGCACTTGATAATGCAAAGGTAGAATATTCAAGGGTAGTACATGATACAACGGGTGTTTTAGATACTATTATTATATATTTGCTTCCATTTGTAATGATAGGTGTTATAATGACTTTTCTTTACCGCGCGATTAGTAAGAGTAGTGGTGGAATGATGGGCGTTGGAAAGAGTAATGCAAAAGTATATGTGGAGAAAGAGACAGGAGTAACATTTAAAGATGTTGCTGGTCAGGAAGAGGCAAAGGAATCTTTAAATGAATTAGTTGACTTCTTACACAATCCTGGGAAATATACTCGTATCGGAGCAAAATTACCAAAGGGTGCTCTTTTAGTAGGACCTCCGGGAACTGGTAAGACATTGCTTGCAAAAGCGGTAGCAGGAGAGGCAAACGTGCCATTCTTCTCTCTATCTGGTTCAGATTTCGTGGAGATGTTTGTTGGTGTAGGTGCATCAAGAGTAAGAGATTTATTCAAGCAAGCACAACAACAAGCCCCATGTATTATCTTTATAGATGAAATAGATGCAATTGGTAAGAGTCGTGACAATCACTATGGTGGTGGAAATGACGAAAGGGAGCAAACATTGAATCAGTTGCTTTCTGAAATGGATGGATTTGATACATCGAAAGGTTTAGTAATCTTGGCAGCAACAAACCGCCCAGAAGTTTTAGATAAAGCATTATTAAGACCAGGTCGTTTTGACCGAAGAGTAATTGTTGATAAACCAGATTTAAAAGGTCGTGCAGATACGCTTAAAGTACATGCAAAGGATGTATTGATGCATGATTCTGTTGATTTAGAAGCAATTGCATTAGCAACTTCAGGAGCAGTTGGTTCTGATCTTGCGAATATGATTAATGAAGCAGCTATTACTGCTGTTAAAGCAGGAAGAACAGTTGTAACACAAGAAGACTTGTTTGAGTCAGTAGAAGTTGTTATTGCTGGTAAGGAAAAGAAAGACCGCATTCTTGGAAAAGAAGAGAAGCGTGTTGTTGCATACCATGAAGTTGGTCATGCTTTAGTAACGGCATTAGTAAAAGAAGCAGAGCCAGTACAGAAAATTACGATTGTACCAAGAACTATGGGTTCTCTTGGATATGTAATGCAAGTTCCAGAAGAAGAGAAATATTTGAATTCAAAAGATGAATTACTAACAAGAATAACAACACTATTCGGTGGTAGAGCAGCAGAGCAGATTGTATTCAAATCAATTACAACAGGAGCTTCGAATGATATTGAGCAAGCAACAAAGATAGCACGCTCCATGGTAACACAGTTTGGTATGACAGACCGTTTTGGATTAATGGGATTAGAGTCAATTGAGAACCGTTACTTAGATGGTAGAGCGGTATTGAATTGTGGAGATGCTACGGCGGCGGAAATCGATAAGGAAGTAATGCGCATTCTCAAGGAATGTTATGATAGAGCAGTTACTCTTCTTGAAGGAGACCGTGAAGTACTTGATAAAATTGCAGACTTCTTACTTGAAAAAGAGACAATTACAGGAAAAGAGTTTATGAGCATTTATCGAGAAGTGAAGGGACTTCCAGAGGAAGAGGATTCTGAAAAAGAGACAGATTTGGAAGAGCAGAACAATTCTGAAAAACTGGAAAAATCAGAAGTAAATAAAGAAGAAACATCTATACAACAAGAAAGTAATGTGGATTCAGAATAAGAAATAGTAAAAAGCCAAAAAGACTGTCATATGTAAGTGTGACAGCCTTTTTTGGGACAGGAAGATAAATGATAGATTCATATAAAGGAGTATTTTAAAATGACAACATATAAAGCAATCGCACTTGATATTGATGGAACATTAACAAATGCAAAGAAAGAAATAACACCAAGAACAAGAGAAGCAATTTCTGAAGCAATGGAAGCGGAGAAAGTAATTATCGTTGCTTCTGGTAGACCAACAGCAGGAATTAGAGGAATTGCAGATATATTAAAGTTAGAAGAGAAAGGTGGATACATTCTTGCATTTAACGGGGCAAGAATAATGAATTGTAAGACAGGAGAGATTATCTATCAGAATATGTTACCACAAGAGATGCTTCCTGTTCTTTATAAGGAAGCGGTAGAACATAATGTAAGTATCATAACATATGAAGGCGACGATGTTATCTGTGGCTGTAACCATGATACATATGTAGATATTGAAGCTAGGATTAATAATATTAAAGTAATAGATGTGGACAATTTCGATGAGTATGTAACTTTTAGTGTTAATAAATGTATTATGACGGGTGAGCCAGAGAAGTTAGCGGAACTTGAAAAAGAGATGCAACAAAAATATGGAGAGCAATTAAGTATTTATCGTTCAGAACCATTTTTCCTTGAAATTATGCCTATGAATGTTGATAAAGCGAATTCTCTAGAGCATCTTTTAAATCATCTGAACTTAAAACGAGAAGAGTTAATTGCAGTTGGTGATGGTTTCAATGATTTATCTATGATTAAGTATGCTGGCCTAGGTGTTGCAATGGACAATGCGCAAGAAGTTGTAAAAGAGAATGCAGATAAAATCACAAAATCCAATGAAGAAGACGGTGTTGCTTGTATTATTGAGGAATATCTGCTTTCAGATAGCAAGGTGTTGGCATAATTGTAATTTTAGGTGTTGGTGGCGCAAAATCACAGAGTATGTGAAGGCGTGTATAATCTTAACTTGGAAGGATGTAGTCCTTAACAGTTAGTGTTTATGGAGGAAGTACAATGTTTAATATAGAAGAAGAATTGAAGAAGCTTCCTGCAAAACCAGGTGTCTATATTATGCGTGATGAGCATGACACAATTATATATGTAGGAAAAGCAATAAGTTTAAAGAATCGTGTGAGACAGTATTTTCAAAGTAGTCGAAATCATATGCCTAAAATAGCTAAAATGGTATCAAAAATTGACCATTTTGAGTATATTATAACGGATTCTGAAGTGGAAGCATTGGTACTTGAGAATAACTTAATAAAAGAGCATATGCCAAAATATAATACAATGCTAAAGGATGATAAGACGTATCCTTATATTAAAGTTACGGTGCAGGAAGCATTTCCAAGGATTATGATAGCAAGACAGGTGAAGAAAGATAGAGCGAAATATTTTGGGCCATATCCAAGTGGAGTAGCGGTAAAAGATATGATAGAAATGATACGCAAGATCTATCAGATTCGTACATGTAATCGTAATTTGTTGAAGGATATCGGAAAAGACAGAGCTTGTTTAAACTATCATATTAAGCAATGTAGTGGGCCTTGTCAGGGATATATATCAGAAGAGAATTATCGGAAATCAATTGATGAGATTGTTGACTTTTTGAATGGTAATTTCACAAAAGTGTTGTCTATGTTAGAAGAGAAGATGACAAAAGCTGCTGAGAATATGGAGTTTGAGGAGGCAGCAGGTTACCGTGATTTGATGAATAGCGTTCGCCATATGGCACAAAAGCAGAAGATAACAAGTACATCAGATCAAGAAGATCGAGATATAATCGCATTTGCAAGAGCAGGAGATGAAGCGGTAGTGCAAGTATTCTTTATCCGAAATGGTAAACTGATTGGTAGAGAACATTTTCATCTTACAGGGGTGGAACATGATACAAGACAAGAGGTAATGACTAGTTTTGTAAAGCAGTTCTATTCAGGAACGCCGTTTATTCCAAGGGAATTGTTACTTCAGGAAGAGATAGAAGACGTAGAATTAATAACAGAATGGCTAACGACAAAAAGAGGACAGAGAGTATATATTCATGTACCGAAAAAGGGCGAGAAGGAAAAGCTAGTAGAATTAGCAGAGAAGAATGCATCTCTTGTGTTGCAACAAGACTCTGAGAAGATTAAGAGGGAAGAGCAACGAACAAAAGGTGCTATGAAAGAGATTGAGAGTTGGTTGGGACTCGATTCTATTAAGAGGATTGAATCGTTTGATATCTCGAATATTAATGGATTTGAATCCGTTGGATCGATGGTTGTATATGAGAATGGAAAGCCAAAGAGAAATGATTACCGCAAATTCAGAATTAAATGGGTTATTGGAAGTGATGATTACGCCAGTATGAATGAAGTCCTTACAAGACGTTTTCAACATGGAAAACAGGAACGAGCGGAACTCATAGAGAAAAGCATGGATATCGAACATGGAAGTTTTACAAGATTTCCAGATTTGATTATGATGGATGGTGGTAAAGGTCAAGTAAATATTGCTCTTAAAGTCATGGAAGATCTGCATTTATCGATACCTGTTTGTGGTATGGTGAAAGATGATAACCATAGGACAAGAGGATTGTACTTTAATAACAGGGAGATTCCAATTAACCGAGATAGTGAAGGCTTTAAGTTAATAACACGTATTCAAGATGAAACACATCGTTTTGCAATTGAGTATCATCGTTCGCTGCGAAGCAAGAACCAAGTGCATTCTATACTTGATGATATCCCTGGTATTGGCGAGAAGAGAAGGATAGAATTAATGAAGAACTTTCTTTCGTTAGATGCAATAAAAGAAGCAACAGTAGAACAGCTTAGTATTGTTCCAACGATGAATGAAAAGGCTGCGAAACAGGTGTATGACTTTTTTCATGGTAAAGGTAGTGAGCAAGGTAGTGAGGCAAAACTTTGATAGGTTTTCGAGGCGTATTCGCTGACGTTCTCTAATACAAAACACGCTGCGCATCTAAGTACTTCTAAGTGTGTACGGGTGTATATTGAAAAGTTACGGAAACGCCCTCGATTCGGCATCCTGCCTCAGCTCGAGCTGGCTCGGCGTCCATGCCGAGCCTTCCTAGGTTGTTGATGTACACACTAAGAAGTACTATAGGTGCTTCACTATCGTTTTTTAATTAGAGAACGCCAGCGAATACGCAGGGAAGGTTACGAAGTTTTGCCAATTTACGTTGTTGATACATGGTAACTGTTCGCATGTAATATCTAGCGAAGCGTGTTACTGGTTATGGAGTGAACAGCAACGATATGCAAGTGTAATAACCGGATTAATAAAGTAGCAATTGAAGTTGAAAAATTAGTATGTTAGAATGTAATTTGAAAGACATAGTACCGCAAGGTGTTTTCTGTGAGCGAAGGTCACAGAAAGCCCAAAGATAGTTAGAATTGGTTAATAAATAACAGAAAATCTAAATGGCGAAGGAGATTATATATGTATACAGTAGAATTGGAAAAACTAGTTAAGAAAATGAAACTTGTGAATTGTACTCCTGATATTAATATTGATGATATTGTGATTAGTCAAACAGATGTAAATAGACCAGCGTTACAGTTAGCAGGTTTTTTTGATTATTTTGATTCAGATCGCGTTCAAGTAATTGGTAACGTAGAGCATGCTTACATGCAAAAGATGGAAAAGGATCATGGACTTGGAATTATGACAAAGTTATTGGATTATAAAGTTCCATGTATCGTATTCTGCCGTGATATAGAGATTGAGCCAGGTTTAATTGAATTAGCGACTAAGAAAGGTGTTCCTTTGTTCAAAACTGAGCAGACAACATCTGGGTTTATGTCAGAGGTAATCCGTTGGCTTAAAGTTGAACTTGCACCAAGAATTTCTATTCATGGAGTTTTGGTTGACGTTTATGGTGAAGGTGTTCTTATCATGGGTGAAAGTGGAATTGGTAAGAGTGAAGCAGCACTTGAATTAATCAAGAGAGGACATCGTTTAGTAACAGATGATGTTGTAGAAATCAAGAAAGTTAGTGATGAGACGTTAATTGGTACAGCTCCAGATATTACACGTCATTTTATCGAGCTTAGAGGTATTGGTATCATTGATGTTAAAACGTTATTTGGTGTTGAAAGTGTTAAGAATACACAATCAATTGACTTAGTTATTAAGCTAGAAGAGTGGAATAAAGAGCAAGAGTATGACCGTTTGGGATTAGATGAACAGTATACAGAGTTCCTTGGTAATAAAGTTGTGTGCCACCAGATTCCAATTCGTCCAGGTAGAAACCTTGCGATTATCGTAGAATCAGCAGCCGTTAACTACAGACAAAAGAAGATGGGTTACAATGCAGCACAAGAGTTATACAATCGTGTAACAAACAATTTAATGAAAAAGTAATAAAAATTGTATATATAATTACTGTAATAACAAGCAGAAAGGAAAAATGAGGAATATGAATAAGTATTGTTTTGGTGTCGACATAGGGGGAACTACAGTTAAGATTGGTCTATTTACTACAGATGGAACGATTGTTGATAAATGGGAAGTTAAAACAAACAAAGAAGATGGTGGAAACAAGATATTACCAGAAGTATGTGCGTCATTGGAAGAAAAGATGCAAGAAAAAGGAATCGCTAAAGATGAAATCGAAGGAATTGGTATTGGTGTACCAGGACCAGTAGATGATGATGGTGTTGTTCTTACTTGTGTAAATCTTGGCTGGGGAACATTCAATGTTGCAGAAGAAGTATCAAAATTAACTGGAATTGCAAATGTTAAAGCAGGAAATGATGCTAATGTTGCAGCACTAGGTGAAATGTGGCTTGGTGGTGGTAAAGGTCATGGCGAGGTACTTATGATTACACTTGGTACTGGCGTTGGTGGTGGAGTAATCCATAACGGAAAGATTATCACCGGAACAAAAGGTGCTGCTGGTGAAATCGGTCATATGACTGTTAATTATGAAGAAGAAGATAGTTGTAATTGTGGAAGAAAAGGTTGTTTAGAGCAATACGCTTCTGCAACTGGAGTTGTTAAAGTAGCAAAACGTATATTAGCGAAATCGGACGAGGTTTCTGCTATTCGTGATAAAGATAATCTATCAGCTAAGATGATTTTTGATGCAGCGAAAGAAGGCGACAAACTAGCTACAGAATGTGTAGAGCAACTTGGCTGGTATCTTGGTGCGGCATGTGCAAATATTGCAACTGTAGTAGAACCAGATGTATATGTAATCGGTGGTGGAGTATCAAAAGCAGGAGTAATCCTACTTGATGTAATCCAACGTCACTATGAAAAATATGCATTCCATGCACATAAAGATAAAGAGTTTAAATTAGCAGAGCTTGGTAACGATGCTGGTATCGTAGGTGCAGCAAAATTAGTTATCAACGAGTAATAAAATAAAATAGAATAGTATTTGTATGAAGAGAGGGACAACCATGGTAAATGGTATGTCCCTCTCTTGTTAACCTTACCGAGAAAATTACAAAAATAGTACGAGAATTGTATACCCTTACAATGAATTCGAAAGTAAAAAATACAATTTTGTTATTATTACCAAAGTTTTCGAATTGGGATTAAAAAAATAGAATTATAGTTGAAATAAAGAATTAAGTATTGTATTATAACAATGTGCCAAAGAATAAAAGAAAATTTGTAAAATGTGACAAATTATACTGTTATTAAGACTAGCAGAGACTTCATATATATGTATTATATTAAAAATAGATAGATGTAACTGGTTCATAATGAGTAATAAAAGTGAGGAAGGTGGACAGTTACAGAGTAAAGAGGTATAATTTTGAATGATATAAATCAAAAATTAAAAACGATTTTATCCGAAGAGAATATATTAAGGAATGAACCACTTTCAAAACATACAACATTTAAAATAGGTGGGTTAGCAGATTACTTTGTTACTCCAACGAATAAAGAAGAATTAAAATTAGTAATGCAAGCATGTATAGAAAGCAATATTCCATACTATATAATAGGTAAGGGAAGTAATATCCTAGTAGGTGATAAAGGCTACCAAGGTGTAATCATACAGATCTATAGAAAATTTGATTGGATAAGAATTGATAATCATCTTGTTACAGCAGGAGCAGGCGTTATGCTTGCAAAATTAGCAAGAGAGGTTGCAGAACATAATCTAGCAGGTATGCAAGGGGAATCAGGAATTCCGGGAACGCTAGGTGGAGCAGTAACAATGAATGCAGGTGCATATGGATATGAGATAAAGGATTATATTGTATCAGCAACTGTTTTGAATAGAGAAGGTGAGATATTCACACTTCAAAAAGAAGAATTGCAATTATCATATAGAACGAGTATTATTCAGAAGGAAGATTATATTGTAGTGGAAGCTGTTTTTGAACTACCATCAGGAAAGAAAGAAGATATATTAGCAGAGATGGCAGAGCTAAATAGAAAACGAGTAGAAAAACAACCATTAGAATATCCGAGTGCTGGAAGTACTTTCAAGCGCCCTGAAGGATATTTTGCAGGAAAGCTTATTATGGATGCAGGTTTAGCAGGATATCGAGTAGGCGATATCATGGTTTCAGAGAAACATTGTGGTTTTGTTATAAACGTTGGAAATGGTACTGCAAGTGAAGTTAGACAGCTTATTGATGATGTAAAGCGTATTGTATATGAAAAGAATCAAATACTATTAGAACCAGAAGTGCGTTTTTTAGGAGAATTTTAAACTAGCTATTCGTTGTATTGGAGGGTTATATCTTGAGGTTTGTAATCGTTACAGGAATGTCGGGAGCGGGAAAGAGCTCTGTGTTGAAGATGTTGGAGGATATCGGTTATTTTTGCGTAGATAATCTGCCAATACAACTTATTTTGAAATTTGCACAGCTTGCATATGATCAGAATTCTCAAATTGATAAAGTTGCATTAGGAATTGATATTCGTAGTGGGCAAGCGTTAGACGGTTTGAATGAAATTCTTGTTGAAGCGAGAAGCAAAGGGTATCTCTATGAGGTGCTTTACCTTGAGGCGGGGGATGAAGTACTTGTCAAACGTTTTAAAGAGACAAGAAGGAGCCATCCGTTATCAGGAACAGGAAGAGTAGATGTAGGAATTGGATTAGAAAGAGAAAAGTTAGAGTTTCTAAAGAAGCAGGCAGATTTTATTATAGATACAAGTCAGTTATTAGTTCGCGAGCTTAAAAGTGAGATTGATAAGATTTTTGTTCAAGAACAGGAGTATGGTAATTTCTATATAACAGTACTTTCTTTTGGGTTTAAGTATGGAATTCCAATGGATTGTGATTTGGTATTTGATGTTCGATTTTTACCAAATCCATATTATGTCCCTGAATTAAAAGCGCAGACAGGTAATGACCAAGCAGTTTACGAGTATGTAATGTCATCACAAAAAGCCGCCGAATTTTTGGACAAGTTAAGTGATATGCTTGAATTCCTAATTCCTAATTACATAGAAGAGGGAAAGAATCAATTAGTAGTAGGTATTGGTTGTACAGGTGGTAAGCATCGTTCCGTATCAATTGTAAATGCTTTAGGTGATAGATTGGCTAAATTAGAATATGGTTCTAAGGTAGAACATAGAGATATAAAAAAAGATGCTCTACAAAAGAAGTTAACTTGAGGTGAGTAGCAATGTCATTTTCAAAAGATGTAAAAGAAGAATTATCAAAATTAATTAGTTCCGCTAGACATTGTCAAATAGCAGAGATTGCCGCCATCATTAGCTTATGTGGTAAAATTTCTATTTCTATAAAAGACGAATATACGATTAAGATACAATCAGAAAACCTTATGGTAGCAAGGAAGTGCCAAAAATTATTAATAGCAGCATTTCAAATACAACCAGAGATATTGGTAAGGCGAAAGAGATATGAACGAAGTGCCGTTCAGACACAAGCGTATATTGTTGTTGTAAAAAACCATGAAGTTGCAAAGAATATATTAAGGGCAACACGATTAATAGATGAATATGGTGAGATTAAAGAAAATCTGTCCATAGTAGATAACATTGTTGTACAGAATACTTGCTGTAAACGAGCATTTATAAGAGGGGCATTCATATCCTCAGGTTCTATAAGTGATCCAAGTAAAGCATATCACTTTGAAATTGCCTTGCCAACAAGGTCAAAAGCGGTTCAGTTGCGAGAAATGTTAAATGTTTTTGCGATTGAAGCAAAAATAGTTCAACGCAAACGATATTTTGTGGTATATTTAAAAGAAGGTTCTCAAATCGTTGATTTGTTAAATGTAATGGAAGCGCATGTTGCTCTAATGGATTTGGAAAATGTGCGAATACTAAAAGAGATGAGAAACTCAATTAATAGGCAAGTGAATTGCGAAACGGCAAATATTAACAAAACAGTTGCCGCCGCTTCAAAACAAGTGGAAGATATCCTATTTATCAAGGAGTTAATTGGATTTGGTGAGTTAGATGAAGGATTAGAAGAGATAGCAACTCTTCGGCTGTCTCATCCAGAGGCATCTTTAAAAGAGTTGGGAGAGATGCTAAGTACACCAATTGGTAAATCAGGAGTTAATCATAGATTAAGAAAATTAAGTATAATTGCAGATAACTTAAGGGAATAAAAGGAGGATATGGTATGATTACAAAACAAATAACAATTAAGATTCCAACAGGTTTAGAGGCTAGACCAATTGCCTTACTTGTTCAAGTAGCTAGCCAGTATGAGAGTAGCGTTTACGTGGAGAGTGAAGAAAAGAAAGTAAATGCAAAGAGTATCATGGGAATGATGAGTTTATCGATTGCAGCAGGAGAACATGTTACAGTAATAACAGACGGTACAGACGAAGAAACTGCAATGGAAAACATTGAAAAATATTTAAGTAGTAATTAGGACTAGCCAAAGAGGGCTATAGAAGAAGTAGATTTTATCTGCTTTTCTATAGCCCTCTTTTATTCCTAGGAAAGAAAAACGCTTTATCGCTCTAGTAATGTATGAAAAAAAATGATATGATATCAAAAGAAAAAGTACTACCTAGGAGGAAAATCATGAACTTTACACATTTACATGTCCATACAGAATATAGCTTGCTTGACGGATCGAATAAAATAACGGAATTGGTGGCAAGAGTCAAGGAACTTGGAATGACAAGTGTTGCTATAACAGATCATGGTGTAATGTATGGAGTAATTGATTTTTACAGAGCAGCAAAGGCGCAAGGCATTAAACCAATATTAGGTTGCGAAGTATATGTAACACCAGGTTCAAGGTTTGAGCGTGAGAATACTGGAGATTCTCGTTACAATCATTTAGTACTATTGGCAGAGAATGATATCGGTTTTCATAATTTAATGAAGATTGTATCAAGAGGTTTTACAGAAGGGTTCTATTATAAACCAAGGGTAGATTATGAGGTATTAGAACAATATCATGAGGGGATAATTGCGTTAAGTGCTTGCTTGGCTGGAATTGTTGCGAGTGATATTCGAAAAGGATTTTATGAAGAAGCAAAAAAAGAGGCATTGCGCTTGCAGGACTTGTTCGGAGAGGGTAATTTCTTTTTAGAGCTACAAGATCATGGAATACCAGAGCAAAGAACGGTAAATCAAGGCTTGTTAAGATTGAATCATGATACGAATATCCCGCTTGTTGCGACGAATGATATTCATTATACATTAGAAAGTGATGAACAGGCACATGATATTCTTCTATGCATTCAGACCCAGAAGAAGGTTTCTGATGAGAATCGTATGCGCTATGAAGGTGGACAATACTATGTGAAGTCTCCAGAGGAGATGGAAGAGTTGTTTCCTTATGCGAAAGAAGCACTTGAGAATACGAACAAGATTGCAGAGCGTTGTAATGTAGAAATCGTATTTGGAGAGTACAAATTACCAAGCTATGATGTACCAGAGGGCTATTCAGCATGGGAATATCTACAAAAGTTATGTACGGAAGGCTTAGAGGTACGCTATCCAAATCCTTCTGAAGAGCTTAAAGAACGCTTAAAGTATGAACTTGAAACAATCCATGGAATGGGATTTGTAGATTACTTTCTAATCACATGGGATTTTATCAAGTATGCGAGAGACAATGATATTATGGTTGGTCCGGGGCGTGGTTCAGCGGCAGGAAGTATTGTATCCTATACCCTAGGGATTACGAATATTGATCCAATGAAATATAGTCTACTGTTTGAACGATTTTTAAATCCAGAACGTTTAACAATGCCCGATATTGATATTGATTTTTGCTTTGAACGTAGGCAAGAAGTAATTGACTATGTTGTGCGTAAATATGGTAAGGATCGTGTAGTACAGATTGTAACGTTTGGAACAATGGCAGCGAAGATGGTTATCCGTGATATCGGTAGAGCACTTGATTTGCCATATGCATATGTAGATAGTGTTGCAAAGATGATTCCAACAGAGCTTGGAATTACGATTAAGAAAGCCATTGATATGAATCCAGAGCTAAAGAC
Source organism: Anaerosporobacter sp. (assembly GCF_031551385.1). GTDB lineage: Bacteria > Bacillota > Clostridia > Lachnospirales > Lachnospiraceae > Anaerosporobacter. The sequence goes on along the minus strand of NZ_JAVBNS010000052.1, from coordinate 1,000 downwards.
ATTGTATAACTCTGATGAGCAGGCAAAATATCTACTAGATATGTCAATGAGGCTGGAAGGCCTGCCAAGACATACATCTATGCATGCAGCAGGTGTTGTAATCAGTAAGGCATCGGTTGATGAATATGTACCACTATCGAGAGCTTCTGATGAGACAATCACAACACAGTTTACGATGACGACGCTAGAAGAATTAGGTCTATTAAAGATGGACTTCTTAGGACTTCGTACATTAACGGTTATTCAGAATGCTGTTCGATTAGCAAATAAGAAATTGCCAGAAGATCAACAGATTGATATTGATAAAATTGACTATGATGATAAGGGTGTATTCGAGCTGATTGCCTCTGCGAAAACGGAAGGTATATTCCAGTTGGAGAGTGCTGGTATGAAGAGCTTTATGAAGGAATTAAAGCCACAGAATCTGGAAGATATCATAGCGGGAATTTCCTTGTATCGACCGGGCCCTATGGATTTCATACCAAAGTATATAAGAGGAAAGAATGAGCAGAATGCGATTGTATATGAGTGCCCTCAATTAGAGCCAATTCTTTCACCGACATATGGTTGTATTGTATACCAAGAACAGGTTATGCAGATTGTTCGTGAACTTGCAGGGTATAGCTTTGGACGAAGCGATTTAGTTCGTCGTGCCATGTCAAAGAAGAAGGCTTCGGTAATGGAAAAGGAGCGTAAAAACTTTGTATATGGTAATGAAGAAGAGGATGTTAAAGGTTGTATTAACAATGGAATTCCAGAAGCAGTTGCAAATCATATATTTGACGAGATGACAGACTTTGCAAAATATGCTTTCAACAAATCACATGCCGCTGCCTATGCTATGATATCTTACCAAACTGCCTGGCTAAAAAAGTATTACCCAATTGAATTTATGGCAGCGCTTTTAACCTCTGTTATTGATAACTCAAGTAAGGTTTCGGAATATATTTTAAGCTGTAGAAATATGGGGATTCAGATATTACCTCCAGACATTAACGAA
>NZ_JAVBNS010000108.1:0-61463 GCF_031551385.1 Anaerosporobacter sp. | reverse complement strand
TGCAACTGATTGGTTATTAATCGTCTCCGTCGATACTCCACCTAAACTATCAATATTGTAAACCTGTATATTCTCTAATTCCGATAATCTTCTTGAAATATCTCGTGGAACTGCCATATCAATCAAAACTCTCTTCTTTCCATCATCAAGTATTTCATAGGCATCTTCATAACGAATTGTATGATGTGGGCTTGTTGTTGCACTTACTACAATTGACATATTTGGCAACACTTCATATCGTTCTTGATAATCAATACAATGAACTCCTAGAGGAATATTAACTTCTCTACTCTTATATTGACGTAATGTCATAGTAACTTTTGCATTCGATTGTAGTAAGCGTGTTGCTGCCAATCTACCGATTTCACCATTACCAATGACCAAACAAGGCAATCCTTCTATCGTACTAAACTCTTTTGTTAGTACTGCAATCATATTTTCAACAACAGATGCATTTACGGCTGTAAGATGTACACTTGCCTTCACTTTCTTTGCCGCTGTAATTGCCATTTGAAATAATTTCTCTAGTACAATATCTGTTGTTTCTGCTTCTCTTGCATTTGCTAATGCATCTTTTACTTGCGTAATAATCTGGTCTTCTCCAAATACTTTTGATTTCAAGCCACACGCCAATAAAAACAGATGCTCGACCACTGCTTTTCCTCTTCTTTGTGTATTCAAATCCTGATATTGTGCGGGGTCGATTCCTTTAATGCGACATAAAATCTCATAAGGTTCTATCCCTTCATCTTCACAGCTAATGTATAATTCTGTCCGATTACAAGTTGATAGCAATATACAACCTGTTATCTCTTCTGGATACCACTGCATAATCTGATTCATTGCTGTTGTCGCTTCATGATATGTAAAACTAACCTGTTCTCTATATTCAATTGAAGCCTTGCTATGGTCAATTCCCACCATTTGAATGTCCATGCTGACTCCCCCTATCTCTCGTTATTTATAGTAACACTCAGGGCTATGTCCTTCAAGTTACTCTTATGCACAGTTATCCTATATCTTATATAGTAATGCATTACAGATTGCCGCGGCAACATTGCTACCGCCTTTTCTTCCCTTTGCTACGATATAAGGAATATCCGTCTGCATAATCAATTCTTTCGACTGAACTACATTAACAAAGCCTACAGGAACACCTATTATTAGTTTTGGTGTAATCCTATGCTCGTTGATTAGTTCATATAGATGCACTAACGCTGTTGGCGCATTTCCAATTGCAAATATTACGTCTTTCTCCAATCTAGCTGCCTTGTTCATACTTGCGGTTGCTCTTGTTGTGCCTAGTTCTTTTGCTTCTGCCGCCACATCATCATCTGCCATAAAACAATACACCTCACCACCATGTTTGGCAAGTGATTTCTTATTGATTCCCGCCTTCACCATCTGCGTATCTGTGACAATACATGCGCCTGCTTTTATTGCTTCCATCGCTTTCTCTACAGCATTCTCCGAAAACATTAAATTATCTGCATATTCAAAATCCGCAGTTGTATGAATTACTCTCTTTATAATCAGCTCTTGTTCCTCTGGAAATGTTCTTCCTTGCAATTCCTCTGTAATTATCTCAAAACTTCGTTTCTCTATCTCTGTTGGTAGAACTTGTTCTAATCTCATTCTAATAACCATGCCTTTCTAATAGCCTGCAAACTTTGGGTCGTAAGCACAAAGTTGCATTTGAAAAATCTTGATTTTCCACACTAAACCCCTGCAGTTTCACAAGCATTGCTTGTGAAACTGCCTAAATAGAAAATTGAAAATATTTTTTCAATTTAGACCCCTTGCTCAATAATTCGGTAAATTGCTTCCATATCAAGATTCTCACGAATCGCATCTGCAAGCAGATTGTATTGCGTGTCTTTATATGCTTCTATATCTAACGCCTGAACGTTTGTTGTATCATAGCCTTTTTGCTTTAATAATGCTTGTACTATCACATTTACTACACCAGACATATCGAATATTCCATGCACGTAGGTTCCATATACATTACCTACATTGCTACCGTCTTCTTTCACGTTACCATTATTCGTTATATCCGTCAAGTTTGTTAATGGCATTCCTTGCGAATTGGTTTCCCCTATATGAATCTCATATCCTTCGAATTCTACTCCTGAGAGATTGCGTAAAGTCCCTTCTACATTTGTAAATGTTCCACGTACTCGTGTCCTTGTCTTCTCTGTTTGAAATACCGTATCAATCGGAAGCAATCCTAATCCATTCACAGTCTTTGTTCCTACTTGATTTGTCTCCATATTGTCAGGGTCTGCAACCTTATTCCCTAACATCTGGTAGCCTCCACACACACCGAATATCACTTTCCCTCTTGCTACATGTTGTAGAATCTTTGCTTCTAAACCAGTCTCACGAAGCCATAGTAAATCTTCAATCGTATTCTTTGTACCCGGAATAATAATCATATCTGGATTCATTAATTCATTAGGTGTTTTAACATAACGTAGTGATACCTCTTCCACATATTCAAATGGATTGAAATCTGTAAAATTAGAAATCCTAGGTAAACGTATTACTGCAATATCAATAAGTCCTGTCGTCGTTTTCTTTGTAAATCGCTCTGATAAACTATCTTCATCATCAATATCCAAATGACAATATGGTATGACTCCACGAACTGGAATTCCGATTTTTTCTTCAATCATGCGTAACCCTGGGTCAAGAATTGTCTTATCCCCACGAAATTTATTTATAATCAGACCTTTTACCATCGCACGTTCTTCCTCTTCAAGAAGTAGAATTGTACCTAGCAATTGTGCAAACACTCCACCACGATCAATATCACCCACTAGTAATACTGGTGCATTTGCCATCTTTGCCATTCCCATATTCACAATATCTTCGCTCTTGAGATTAATCTCTGCTGGACTTCCTGCTCCTTCAATTACAATAATATCGTGTCCCTTCTCTAGCGTATGATAGGCATCTAGTATCGCTGGGATAAACTTCTTCTTACATGCAAAATATTCTCTTGCAGACATTGTCCCGATAACTTCCCCATTTACAATAACTTGTGAGCCGGTATCATTTGTTGGCTTTAATAAGATTGGATTCATAAGAACAGATGGCGTAACCTTTGCCGCTTCTGCCTGCATTACTTGCGCTCGTCCCATCTCTAGCCCTTCCTTCGTTATAAAGGAATTCAACGCCATATTCTGTGATTTGAATGGTGCTACTCTATATCCATCTTGTGCAAATACACGGCATAGCCCCCCTGCTAAGATACTCTTTCCTGCATTCGACATTGTCCCTTGAATCATAATTGATTTCGCCATTGTCTTCCTCCTGTTTTTATGTATATGTACGGCACTTACGAAACTCTTTTTATGTATTCAAGCTTCTTGCTTACCATACGCTGACACAAAACACGCTACACATCTAAGTACTTCTAGGTGTATACGGATACGATGTTCCAACGTTACGGAAACGCCTTCGATTCGGCATCCATGCCTCAGCGAAGGCTGGCTCGGCGTCCTTGCCTCGCCTTCCTAGGTTGTATAGTATACACCAAGAAGTACTAAGATGTTCCGCTATCGTTTTTTAGTCCGCATACGGTAAGCAAGAAGCAGTCAAGTATATTGAGAGTTTCGCAAGTGCCTGTTTATATCTCTGTATCTAAAAAGCTTGAAAACAAAGTATAATTAACTCAATATATTGATACAAGAGTCAAAAGGTCATACAAGTCTCTCTTGACCCTAACTGATATATTACCGCTATGATATTCCTATATAATTTCTTACGCTTTTAATCCTTCTCATTACCTCAATCAATACTTCATTTTCCTCTCTAGTACGAACTGCAATCCGATAGTATCCCTTTGACAGACCTCTATAATTACTACAATCCCGTATTAATATTCCTTCTTCCAATAGTTCTTTATACCAATCTATTGCATCGTAAAATAATATATAGTTTGCCTCTGGTTCAAAATATCGAATCCCCATATCAAATAATGCCTTACAGAGAAATTCTCGTTCTTTCTCTACATACTCCCTTGTTTTAGATACATAGTCTTCCTGCTTTACTGCTACCACTCCTGCAACTTGTGCTAGAGTGGATACCGACCAAGGTTGACTTACTTCCTGCATCTTCGTTATTAATTGTTGATTTGCTGTCATTAGATAACCTAGTCGTAACCCTGGCATTGCATACATCTTTGTAAATGCTTGCAATATTACAAGATTGTTATACCTATCTAACGCTTCTAACAACGTATGGTATTCGGGGTTTTTCAAAAAATCATTGAAACACTCATCTACAACTACTGTGATATTAAGCTCGAAACAACGTTTCAAAATATGTAATACAACTTCATGCGAGATGGTATTGCCTACTGGATTGTTCGGATTGCATAGAATAATCATATCCAAATTTGGCGAAAGAGCTGTTATGTAATCCTCTGTTATGGCGAATCCATTGGAATCCTGTAATTCATAATAACTAATCTTGCAATCAACCGATTTCAGTGCTTGCTCATATTCTGCAAATGTTGGGCTGACTAATAATGCTGTCTTAGGCTTCTTCGCTAATGCAAGTGTAAATAGCGCATCTGCTGCTCCATTTCCAATATAAAAATACTGTTGTGGAATATGTAGTTTTGATGATAATGCATTTCGTAGTTTACTACAATTTACATCTGGGTAATTTACAATATCTCGTAAACTTGTACTTATCGCTTCTAATACTTCACTTGGAATGCCAAGAGGATTTATATTTGCAGAAAAATCGTGTTTAACTTTGATATTGTAGATATCTCCTCCGTGTACATTTATCATAGATAATAACCATACCTTTCTTCTTGAGAGTGCTTGTAAACCCTTTTCATTAGTCTGGTATTTCACTCAAAAACATATTTTATTCAAAAACGTAATGATTCAACTCTACTACCTCTAAGTTTTCACCCGTTAAGCCGTTACAAACGACGCATTCTTTCACATAATACACATTATAATAACAAGCTTGACTCCCAATAAAAGTGCAAACGACAAGATTGCACACATATACAGCAAACGATTTGCTCTCACAATATCTTCTATTTCAACTTCTCTAAGACAATCTCCTATGTACTCCTTCTTGTGAAGCTTTCCAAAATAATAGGCATCTCCTGCTAATTGTATGCGAAGTGCTCCTGCGCAGACAGATTCCGTATGAGCGGAATTGGGACTTGCATGTTTATAGCGGTCACGTCGATAGATTTTATACGCATTTTTTCCGTCCATTCTAAGTATAAATGCACTTACAATCATCATATATGCAGAAAATCTTGCAGGAATATAATTTACAACATCGTCAAGTTTTGCTGCAAACCTTCCTAGGTTACTATATTTCTCATTCTTATATCCAATCATGGAATCCATTGTATTGATGGATTTATATAGAAAACCAAGGGGCGCACCTCCGATTATAATTGCAATAAGTGGTGCTATACTCCCATCAGACGTATTCTCTGCCACTGTCTCTACTGCTGCCTTTGTAATTCCAATCGCATCAAGACTCTTCGTATCCCTTCCCACAATCATAGATACTGCATATCTTGCTTTCTCTATATCACCTGTCTTTAATTCTTTATACACTTTCATACTCTCTACTTTGAGAGACTTTGTTGCCAATAGCTGATAGCAGAAAATACTTTCTATCACGATTCCTAGATAACTATTTACCTTATAGCAAACAACTAGTATCCCTAATGGAATTCCTGTTGATACAAACATTACGATTATCGCTAGTACAATGCCTGCAATTCGTTCTCCTGACTTTGTCTTTGGAAAACATCTTCGAACCATCTTTTCCGTATATGTGATTAATTTCCCGATTAATCGAATCGGATGGTAAAGCCAATGTGGATCACCAATTATTAAATCTAAGATAAATCCTATGAGGCATACATAGATACTGTATTTCATACTCTTTCCCTTTCTAACTCTGTTTAAATAGACGTAATCACTCTGACATAATGTCCCTCTCTCAATTCCGTCTCTTTAAACCATTCTTCCTCATCTACATCAACTTCATACCCTTCCCCATTCTCAACTTTCCAATAATAGAAGTCCTCCTCTGGTCTAGCATAGGCTTCTAAAATTGCCATTATCGTTCCACCATGAACAACCATCGCTCCACAGGATACGTTATTCTCATGAAAGTATGCAACTGCTTCATCGAAACCTTGAATACATCGTTTACGAAATTCCATCTGGTCTTCGCCCTTTGGAAATGGAATTTTTCCGTCCTTTGCAATCCATTCTTGATAGTCAGCATTTTCCTTTAACTGTTCATATGTCATTCCTTCAAATGCTCCGAAATCACACTCTCTCAGATTATCAATGGTATGAACATCTTTATTTGGGTAGATGCACTTTGCGGTTTGAATACAGCGTTTCATAGGGCTTGCTACTAACTTCTCAATTTGGGGATAGTTACGGTTTTTGAGTAGTTCCATTCCCTCTTCGCAAAGAGTTTCGTCTGTAGCACCTATATAGGCTCGTCGTTTGTTTCCCTGTGTTATAGAATGTCGTATTAGATAAATCTTCATCTTTCTATCATGCATATCACATATTTGCTTGTGACACTGCTCGCATAAGTATAGTTGAAAGAATTAATGAGCCGCACGAGTCCTTTCCTTTTATTTTCTTCAACATTGTCACTTCATCTTTGTTGCAATTCCACACACCACTCGATATACTTCTTCTGCTCCTTCTACAATCTTACAACAGATACGTCCTGTACGTTCTCTATATTCTCTTTCAAACGAATCCATTGGAACAATTCCATATCCAATCTCTGTTGATACAATGATCACTGCTGGATTCTTTTTCACTATCTGTTCTGTAATATGCTCAAGTTCTATATTTTCTATTAATAATCTCCTGATTATAAGATGAAAGTGATTGATTATATTTGCTGTGTATAATTCTTCAATGGAATCAAAGTTCTCATCTACTATTGTTAGCACTCTATTCACATCTAATGCAATATTCGTACTACATGCACTCTCAGTTCTATATCCACTCTCACACAATTGTTTTGCAATGGCAAGCTTTCCTTGTGCCACGCCCCCTATTATTAGCTTCATTATATTCTCCCTACTCCACAAGCAATTGCAACCAAAATAGATGCCCTAAATAGACATTTCTGATTTTTAGACATAAAAAAACTCCTTCTCTTTCATTTTCTTACCTTTAAGACACAACAACAGGTACGAAAAGAAAGAGAGGAGGTATTGTTTCATTCCTTGCTCTCTAATTAACTACCTGGTTATATCCCCGTAACCTTGCAAATTCATCTTCAGTCGGGTGTTCTGGCTTGGGCATCAATCGCAGTGCTTCGCCTTCCCATTCCTCACAGTGACATAATGAAGCACTCCTATTCCCATACAGCAGCGGGTACTGCGCAGGATTCTAACCTGCTTCCCCATTCATGAAAAAATCCACGAATAATCCTAAAGATAAAAACTATATTGAATTTACTTAACTAGGGTAACATGTGCATATCTATGTGTCAATATATGACACTACATATTAATTCTGAAATACAAAATATACCCTTGTCAACCTAATTGATACTAGGGCGTGTCTGAAAGAAAAATAAAGAAAACAGCAGAAAATGGCGTTACCATCGCTGCTGTTATATCTCCATATCATTTTATCTTTAAGACTTTATTTTAATATTTTCCGAAATCATCACTCAAAGATATGATCCTCTCATTTTGATTTGCTCTTCTATATCCATTATTATTTACAAATGAAGATGAAGTATTCTCTATCGGAGCATGCATGAAGTATCCACTTTCTTTTAATTTATAATTTACAATCAAGCTTCTAAGTACTTGTGCCTGTTCTGAAAGTTCTTCACTTGCTGCTGCACATTCTTCACTTGTTGCAGAGTTATTCTGAACAACTTGTGAAACTTGTGAGATTGCCTGATTAATCTGTGAGATGCCGGTTGCTTGATCATTCGATGATTTCGCAATTCCATCTATTAATTCTGCAACTTCTCCAACAGCCTTTACAATCGCATTTAATGCTTCTGCGGTCTGATTAGCAAGCTTTGATCCACTTTCTACTTTTACAATAGAAGACTGTATTAAATCCGCTGTTTCACTAGCTGCTGTAGCACTCTTTTCGGCAAGGTTTTTCACTTCTTCTGCAACTACTGCAAATCCTTTTCCATGAACTCCTGCTCTTGCAGCTTCTACGGTAGCATTTAAAGCTAAAATATTAGTCTGGAAAGCAATATCATCGATAACTTTGATAACTTTTGAAATGCTGTGTGAAGAAACATTAATGTCTTCCATCGCCATAATCATATTTTTCATTTCTTCATTGCTTTTTATTGCATGATTTTTTACATTCATAACCAAATCATCTGCTGTGGTTGCCTGTGTTGCATTTTCACCTGTTTTTCTTGCAATATCAGTCATGGAAGCTGTTACCTGTTCAATCGCACTTGCTTGCTCTGTTGAGCCTTGAGCAAGATTTTGACTTGCACTTGCCACCTGATTCGCCCCTGTGGTAAGTTGCATACTTGACTCTCTAATATTACTAAGCATCTTATTATTCTCATTCACTAATTTTGCAATTGCATTACCTAAAGCATCTGCTTCTGATCTTGGTTTTACATCCATCGATAGATCGCCTGCTGCTATTTGTTGTGCAATTTGAACATGCTCTTTTGTGCTCTTAATCATCAATTCAAATTCATCCGTTAATTCTCCAAGTTCATCATTCGCAAACTTTGTAAGCGTAATATCCATATCTCCAAGTGCCATTTTTTTAGAAGCTTCGACAAGATTATTTAACGGAAGTCTAATTCCCTTTGAGATTTTCACAAAAGAAACCGCCGCCGTAATGATACCAAATATTGTTAGCACTCCAATTACCCACATCGCAACTGTAAATTGATCAAATTCTGCTGTTGACAGCAAATCTGCTTGTTGCATCATATACGTTGCATAGCCACCTATAAAAACAACAATACTACACATAATAAAATAGCTTGCTCTAACTCTATTAACAATTTTTCCACTATTCATACTGAAATACCTCCACTAATTTTCTTCCATAATATTTTCATTTGATAAATCTTCAAACATTTCTAGTTCTTCATCATTAAGAATTTTTTCAGGGTCTAACAGCAATTTCACTTTATCCCTAACTCTTCCAAGTCCATATACATATTTATTTTTTCCATTTGCAGAGGATAAAGATGGTGGTGGAGTGATTGCCCCTTCATCAATCGTAACGACATCTTCTATCTTTTCTACTATTAATCCAACCATTGTTGATTTTACATTTATGATAATAATACAAGTTCTATCATCATATTCTATGACCTCTTGCTTAAACCTTAATCGTACATCAATTACAGGAATTATTTTACCGCGAAGATTAATAAGACCTTTTATGTAATCCTCTGTCTCCGGAACTTCTGTGATATTTTGAATTTGAATTATTTCACATATGTATTTCAATTCTATTCCAAAATATTCATTTCCTGACTTGAAGGTCATATACTTCCCTTTTTGTGTATCTTCTTCAAGCATTTCCATTTGTTCTGTCATTCACTCTTCTCCTTTCATTTAAAACAATCCACCTGTATCAATTATTAGAGCAATTCTTCCATCTCCAAGCTGTGTACATCCGGAAAGTCCTTTTATTTTTTTTATGTAACTAGGTATTGGTTTTACAACTATCTCCTGTTCACCAAGCATCTTATCTACAAACATTCCCAACTTTTGTCCTTCATGTTCTAAAATAATCATAATGCCGGAATGTATATCCGTTGATGCATTTGATATACCATAACGCTCTTCTAATCGAACGACTGGTAAACATTCTCCACGAACCATTACAAATTCTTCGCCATTTGGTTCATGTATCAAATTCTCTTCTTTTACGCTCATTATTTCTTTTACAGCACTGGTTTCAACTACGAATGTAGAGTTACCAACCGTCATAACGATACCATTTATGATAGCAAGGGTAAGCGGTATCTTTAATATCATAACACTACCGTTACCTTCTTCGCTGTCAATATCAAGCACACCTCCTACTTCCTGAATGTTTTTTACTACAACATCCATTCCCACGCCTCTTCCAGAATATTCGGTTACTTCTTCCTTGGTAGAAAACCCTGGGTATGTAATAAATTGATACATTTCCTTCTTCGTAAAATCACTTTCTAGTTTATCACCAAGCAAGCCATTTTTCTTAGCCTTATTGTATAACTTAGAAGCATTTAATCCATTACCATCATCTCTTACTGATATAAATACTTTACCGCCCTCATTTTTGGCTTCAAGAACAATCGTACCTCTTTCACTTTTGCCTTTACGAACCCTTTCTTCTGGCGTCTCAATACCGTGATCTACTGAATTCCTGATAAGGTGCATTAATGGATCAGAAATACGTTCAATAATATTTTTATCAACTTCCGTATCCGCTCCAATCATCTGCATATCAATCTGTTTGCCTAATTTTCTGTAAATATCAAACACGACTCTGTTCATCTTCTGAAATGTATTGGTAAGAGAAACCATCCTCATTGACATAATCACATCCTGCAATTCTGATGTAAATTTTGTAAGCTGGGCTGCCGCTTTTTGAAAATTAGAAAGATTAAGTCCTGGAACTTTCAAATCTTGGTTCTGTAATACTACTGATTGAGCAATTACAATTTCACCAATCAAATCCATCAATTCATCCATCTTCTTTATATTTACACTTATAAATGATTGCTGCTCCGGTTTCGCCTGTGTGTTTTTAGCAAGCTGTTTTGGTTTACCTGGTTCCTTTGACTTAATAACATAGTCACCTGGTTCTGGTTCTTTACTCTTTGCCGCTTCGTCTTTTATTTTCTGGTTATTCTCGATTGTTTCAACGTCAGAATCCAAATCAATAATAATTTTTGCTGGTTCTATTTCAAAACCATGTTCAAACTCTTCCTTTGTACATTCATGCATATCAATGGATTCTACACCGGAACCGTCAATTAGACTTTTAACTTCTTCTATACTGCTCTTTGTCTGCAAAAACATTTTAAAGCCTTCTGCCAGTATGATTTCTCCACATTTTTCATCGGACACAATATCCTGTGGTTCATAAAATAATTCTTCAGCAATCTCTTTCAATGAATAGGTAGCCGTATAGGCTCTTATATTTACCATATCTGTATCTTTTCTATAATTCATAATGATATAGTAATATTTGCTCGACTGCACAGCTACCGGAGCTATATAAAACTGTTCCGGCTCTACATACTTATTTTCAGGGGGTAATTCAACACCACTTTCACTCATATTACTTTTAATTTTTACTAAGAAGTCCTCAATCTGTTTTATCAATTGTTCTGAAGAACCGTCTGGTGCATCCCCATTTCCTATTTTGTCAAATTCTCCAGATATAAAATCTGCCACTTTGAAAATATAATCCACTAATTCTAATTGTGGGACATTATCAGGTTGCGTTTCTCTTAAGTAATAGAAAACATCTTCCAATTTGTGAGCAATCTTAGTGATATCATCAAACATCATAATTCCTGAAGAACCCTTGATGGTATGCATTACTCTGAAAAATTCGCCAATAGTAACATCATCAAATTTATCATCATCTTTCTTTTCTAGCATAGTTGCTTCCAATTGTTCTAATAGCTGTCTATTTTCATACAGATACATATCTAACATGCCTTCTGTGTTAAATTCTTCTGCCATTCCTTTTCCTCCTTCCTGTTATAGAGAATTATCTATTTATATAGGTTTACTTTACTAGTTTTAATTTTTTTAGTACATTTTCAACCTTATCTAAATCCAGCGGTTTTGCACAATATACGGTACAGCCCATTTCAAATGCTTTTGTTACATTCTTCTCCTCATTTAAAGCCGTCATCATAATGATTTTTACAGCCTTATTTTCTTCTATTCCCTTTTCCTTTTCTATATCGCGCACCATCTTTAATACTTGATAACCATCCATGATCGGCATCATAACATCCAGGCATATCAAATCATATGGTTCATCTTCCTCGACGGCGATCATAAATGCATCTACCGCTTCCATACCATCAACAGTAATATCACATTCTCCATACTTCTCCAAAAATTTCTGAATTGCTTTTCTACTTGCATAATCATCTTCTACTATAAGTATCTTCATCTTCTTACCTCTCTTCTAAAATTTGTGTAAAACCTAATATCATTTCAGCAAATTATATATTTTTTTTGCTATTTGATTTATATTAAGCTGATACTCAACAGCTCCTAGCAGATATGCCTCCTTGGGCATACCATAAACAACAGAACTGTTTTCATCCTGACCGATTGTTGAAGCCCCTGCCTTTCTCATCTCAAGAAGACCTTTGGCGCCATCTGCCCCCATACCAGTGAGAATTACGCCTATCGCATTCCTTCCAGCGACTTTAGCAACTGATTCAAACAATACATCTATCGATGGACAATGACCATTTACTGTGTAACCCGTTCTGCATTCAACCTGATATATTCCATTTATTTTCACAAGTTTCAGATGTGCATTACCAGGTGCTATTAATACTGTTCCCCGTGTAATGATATCCCCTGTTTTTGCTTCTTTTACGTGAACTCTACATTGCCGATTCAATCTATCAGCATACATTTCCGTAAACCCTGGCGGCATATGCTGTACAATAACAACACCTGGTATATCTACATCAAATTGCTTCACTACTTCAAAGATTGCTTCTGTGCCTCCTGTGGATGCACCTATTGCAATAATCATATTAGAATTTGATAGATTCTTAAGATTCTGTGCAATATCACTCCGCGGTCGTTTCAGATTACTCACATCCACCGTTGACGCAATTTTAATCTTAGTTACCAATTCATTTTGCATGAATTCTGATAATTGCGATGCATTCAGCCCTGATGGTTTATTAACAAACTCTACCGCACCTGCGCTTAATGCCTCAAAAACTTTTTCATTTACTGCACTAATAACAACGGTTGGGATTGGATACTGCGGCATTAATTTCCTAAGAAATTCTATTCCATTCATTCGCGGAAGCTCTACATCAAGTGTCATTACATCTGGTTCATATGTTATGATTAAGTCTCTTGCCTCATATGGATCATTCGCAACTGCCACTACCTCAATTACAGGGTCTAAGTTCAATGTTTTTACAAGTAATTCTCTAAATACTAAGGAATCTTCTACAATCAAAACTTTTATTTTTCTCATACACACGTACCCTTTTTATTTTCTAAATATCGATGGTTTTACATATTGAAAATCTGTATAATCCTTGTCAATTGCCTCTGTTGCTCCGATAAACAAATACCCACCTGGCTCCATTACATCATATATTCTCTTAATAAGATTCCGCTTAGTATCTGTATCAAAGTAAATCATAACATTTCTTAAAAATACTGCATGTAATCTCTGTTTAAATGGCAATGGATCCATTAAATTAAATGCCCTAAAAAGTACAGCTTGTTTTATCTGCGGAGCAACCTCAAAGACATTTTCATCAACCTGTGTAAAGTTACTTCTTTTCCACGATTCAGGAATATTCTCTAATTGTTCTCTTTTATACCTTCCATCAATCGCTGTCTGCAACACCGTTTGTGAAATATCGGTTGCAAGGAGTGTGGTATCCCATTGACCATACTCAATTCCAAAAAATTCTTTAATAAGCATTGCTATCATGTATGGTTCCTCACCCGTAGATGCTGCACCACACCATAGTCGCAGATCATGGGTAGAACGATTTGATTCAACAATCTGCGGCAGTACAATATCTTTAAAATATTGCATTTGTTCAAATTCTCTCATAAAGTATGTATGATTCGTAGTAACCAAATCGATTAAATCTTTTGTCTTATTACCAGTAAAATCCATTTCAAGATCCTGCATATATTCACTACAACTGCTGTATCCATTTGTTCTTAGGTAATTTTCCATTCTGCCTTCAAGTAATCTTTTTTTTCCTTGTAAATCAATTCCCCACTTTTGATACACATGTTCGCGCACCTTCATAAATTCGATATCTGTCATTTATTTTCCTCTAAATCATTATAATTGATTTTATTTTTTATCCTTAGCTTACTTTCATTCTCTTTACTAACTTATTAAATACATCAACAATATATGGGTCATAAATCTTGCCAGCATTATCATTTATATACTGTATTGCTTCTTTCTGCGTTATGGCTGGTCGATATGGCCGTTCAGTAACCAGCTTATCATATATATTTACGATCGAAACGATTCTTGCTGACAATGGAATATCTTCACCTTTTAATTGATTCGGATAACCACTTCCATCCCACCATTCATGATGATTCTTAATAATATCGATTGACATCTGAACAAATTCATTATCTTCATAGGATGGATAGATCTGTTGTATTACTTCAGCACCAGCAATTGTATGTGACTTTACCATTTCTTTCTCTTTCTCACTCAAACTCGTTGGCTTAATGAGTATTTCTTTTGGTATTGTAATCATACCGATATCATGTATCGTTGCTGAAATCCCGATACTCTCAATAAATGTTCCCGATATTTTATTCTCATATTTTTGAGAAAAATTCAAACCTTGGGCAAGCAGCCTTGAATTGTATGAAATATTCTCCAAATTATTGTCATTACTAATCGATTTATGGTTTTCAACTAATATGGCTAATGCTTTCAATATATTTTTTCGTTCTTGTTCTATCTTTTCACTCTGTTCACTTATCACCGTATTAAGCCTTCGATTATTGCACTCCAACTCTTTTTGCATATTGTATATTCTAAGCTGGTTATTGATTCGAATTGAAATCTCTGTAAACTCATAAGGCTTTGACACAAAATCAGCTGCACCTACTTCGAATGCTTTCTGCTTATACTCTATATTATCTGCTGCTGATATAAATATAACCGGGATATGTCTTGTGTATGGATTTTTCTTAATCATCTCACAAAATTGATACCCATTTTTCTCTGGCATAATAATATCTGAGATAATTACACTCGGAAGTCTTTTTTCCATCTTTACGATTGCTTCATCAACACTATTGGCACAATCAGCCAAATATCCCATATCTTCTATCATGTCTGCTAACAAAGCGGTATTCATTTTGATATCATCAACGACTAATATTAATGGCTTCATCGTATTCCCTCCCGCTCTTAAATCTTAGATGCGAATCTCTTCTAAACCACTTATTCCACATATTTGTTTCAATAAATCTACGGTCTTTGTATAGTCTTCTTTTCTCACTGCCATCAGCAATTTGAATAGGATACTTTTATCTTCTCTTTTTCCTCCTTCAAAGAGACGTTTTAAATTATCAGCAAACATTTCTGCTTTATCCCATGCATCCATCTCAACACTGATAATTAATTTTTCTACATTCATCTTAATGCCTTCTTGATTTTGCTCACTTCCATATATGTATATTTCTTCCATTGTTTCGTTTTGTGTAATTTCTATTTCTTTTCTAATTCCAATGTCTTTATCTTCAAACGAATCCTGTTCACACCCTAAAACTGCCGAAAAGGTGAATGTACTTCCTTTCCCCTTCTCACTTATAACGCCAATGTTCCCTCGCATTAACTCAACTAATTGTTTGCTTACTGCAAGTCCAAGTCCTGTCCCACCGTATTTTCTTGTAGATGATGAATCAACTTGTGAAAAGTTTTTAAACAGTTTGTCTTGTGCCTCTTTACCTATTCCTATTCCAGTATCTATAACGAAAAATGACAATTCCATCTCACTCTTTAACTGTAATGTCTTATACACTTCAATTTTTACATATCCTATATCTGTGAACTTTACTGCATTGGAAACTAAATTGTTTAAAATCTGAATAAAACGCAATTCATCTCCGATTACCACTTCTGGAATATCATCTGATATTGTTGCCATCAGCCTTATTCCTTTTTCATTTGCAACAGTAATACTTGTATCTATGACATGTTTTATTGCACCTCGAATATGAAATGGTTTGGTATCTATCGTGAATTTTCCAGCCTCCAGCTTAGAAAAATCCAAAATATCATTAATAATATTCCCCATATTTATACAACACTGTTCAATAATCGCCAATGTCTTTCTATTATCTTGTAAGCAATCCTGCATGAGAAGATTTTTTACATGTGCTTTAATTCCATTCACTGGTGTCCTTAATTCATGTGTTATATTAGCTACAAATTCTTTTTGCTTCTGATACAGGTTCTCCATGTCAGATTCTGTTTTTTCCAAAATCCTTTTGGTCTCATTTTCATCATAAACATTAATCGCCATTGCTACATTTATGAAATCACCTGACTCTAACTTAACAAAACGTACCTTTGCAGGAAAACATGTTTTATTTTTTCTATAAACAAAAATTTCAAAATCTCTCATCTCATTCGGTACGACAAATCCAGAAATTGATTTTCCCTTCATATCGTTGAAAATATCTTGGATAAAAATACTTTCATCGTTACTCAACATGTCATATCCCAATTCTTTTTCCGCCATATTGTTTAAATATGTAACCTTACCATCATCATCAAAAACAATGGTGATACATAGATTCATTTTAAAAAATTCATTCATAATGCTGTACCTCCATCATTCTTTATAACCTTTTTTATTGTATCATTCTTTGCGATTTTTTTCAACAATTGTGCGACATTTATTGTTTTTTTGTTTTGTTTTTTCTTGTTTCTCTTTTTTCTTGTTTTGTTTTTCTCTTATTTTGTTTTTTCCTTGCTTTTTCTCAATATTTCCACTTCCACATCGAATAAACAAAAAAGAGACCTTTCGGTCTCAAAATCTTCTACTACTCCCTATGTTAGTTCGCCAATCTGCCAGCTCTAGAAAGTAAGATTGAAAGCTTTCCTTACGCTATCCCTCCTATTCCGCAAGCAATTGCAACCCATAGTAATGTTACCAATTCATTCAGTTGCAGAAAATACCCCGCCAAGTCTCCTGTTATTCCACCAAATTGTTTCCTAGACACATGATAATGGTAGCCAAACATAAGTAATGAGCAAACAATTATACCTATTCCAAGAAAACAATCTATCCACAATAGCACAGCAGAGCAGATCACACTATACACAATCATCGTGACTTTTACACGACTTTTATGTGACAAATCTGAGAATGTTGCTGCAAGCCCCGTATTCTTCGCAAGTGGAAATGTTACAACACTTAATCCACTTAATGCTCTTGTTAACACATACGCAACCGCTATAACGGGAAGTCCTCTGCTTGGAATCTCGCTCCATGCTCCTAGTGACAAGATAAAGTAACACATTGCTCCAATAATCGCAAATGCTCCCGTATGAGGGTCTTTCAAAATCTCTAACTTTTTCTCTCTATCTCCATAGGAATGAAGTGCATCTAATGTATCTAGTAATCCATCAACATGGATACCACCTGTAAAAAAAATCGGTATCACACTCATTAACGCTGCAAAACATAAACTCCCAACATGAATATGTAACAATAACGTACCAATTCCATACACAATTGCTCCAAGTACTGCCCCCACAAGAGGAAAGAAGCAAA
Source organism: Anaerosporobacter sp. (assembly GCF_031551385.1). Taxonomy (GTDB): domain Bacteria; phylum Bacillota; class Clostridia; order Lachnospirales; family Lachnospiraceae; genus Anaerosporobacter. Next base: position 43,916 of record NZ_JAVBNS010000108.1, on the reverse strand, counting down.
ATGCGTATTTCATATTTTTCTCATTCCAATCAACTCGTGGCATTGGTATTTTTGAATACATTGAAAATGCAATGATACATGCAGCTAACATCTCAGCATTCCTCCCTTATGATAAATCGGTATTGTATATACTACTTCTATTACCTCATCTGCCATCTCAGCCAACGCTTTGTTAATCGCCCCAAGATAGTCTATATATCTATTTGTTTCTTCATCGTAGATAACCCCATCACTGAATACTTCATTTGTCACAATTACCACGTTCTTTACCTGTTCTTTCATCGCCATTACACCATCAATCACTTGTTTCACAGTATCCTCATGTGACCCATTCTCTTGGTACATCTCATTGGCAACTAGATTTGACATACAGTCAAGTAAGACCGTATTTTCCTGCTTCAGTTCTAATGATTTCAAATTCACATAACATTCTCTTGTCGTAAAATTCTTCTCTTTTCGCATTTCTCTATGTCTTGCTATCTTTCGTTCTGCCTCTTTATCAAATGCAACCATTGTCGCTATATAGATTAAATCCTCTTTACTATAAGCTAACGTTCGGTTCTCAGCAAATTCCGATTTTCCGCTTCCGCTCCCACCTGTAACTAGTGTCATCATTTATCAAACACCTCATAATTATCTATATTAATATCTGCAAATGTATTCATTTCACGATATACTGCCAGTCCCATATCAAGTAGCGGCAATACTACTACTGCTCCAGTGCCTTCCCCTAGACACATATCACATGTAATATATGGTTCTAACCCAAGTTCCTTCAAAACCATTTTCCCAGCCGGCTCTTTCGAAACATGAGATGGTATCATATAATCTCTTGCAAATGTATTTATTCTCGCTGCTATGAGTGCCGCAACCGCACAGATAAATCCATCTATTACAATCGGTATCTGATACAATGCTCCTCCAAGAAACGCACCAACAATCCCAGCGATATCAAGTCCTCCAACTTTCAAAAGTACATCTATCGCATCGTTAGCATCTGGTTTGTTTATCTCAATTGCTTTCTTAATCGCTTGCACTTTTCGCTCTAAGCCTTCATTCGTAAGCCCTGCGCCCTTTCCTGTAACAAGTTCCACAGGTTTATGTAGTAATACGGATGCAACGGCACTACTTGTTGTTGTATTTCCAATTCCCATCTCACCAGTAGCTAAAATTTCATAGCCTGTCTCTTTGCATTGCTTCACTGCATCTATTCCGATAAGAATTGCTTTCACCGCCTCTTCTCTTGTCATTGCTGCTTCTTTGGTCATGTTCTTTGTTCCGTATGCTACTTTCAACTCTTTTTTTGTAATACTTGGAACATCAACTGCAATGCCGATATCAATTGGCATCACGTCTGCTTTCGCAATCTGTGCCATCTTGCACACACTTGTATTCCCTTTCGAAAAATTGTCTGATACAATCGCTGTCACTTCTTGACCAGTCTGCGTAACTCCTTCTGCAACAACTCCATTATCCGCACAAAATATTAGCAGACCACGCTTATCAAGTTTATAGTCACACGTTCCCTTCATACCAGCGATATCTATTACTGCTTTTTCTAATTTTCCTAGACTAAATAGTGGTTTCGCTATATTTAGCCAATGGTTTCTTGCGTTCTCGATTGCTATTTCATCTCTTGGTTTTATTTCTTTAATCTTCTTCCATAAAGACTCCTCTAACATAACGTTCCCCCCTTCTTTTCTGCATTTTTTATTTTTCGCCCTCTTTTGAAACTACACTCCATCGTTACAGTTTCTATTTCTTATGCATTTCTATCTCTTGCACATTTCCACAAAATGTTTCGCAGCTCTTGGATTACTTGGATAATACAGATGTGGATATCCATACAATTGATTATCCTTAACATGCATTGTTGGATAAGAGATTGCCGAAGACGTTTTCGTCGCAGTATAATCCTCGCCTGTGTTTGTACTATCCCAATAATGAAACTCGTGTCCTCGAATGCTTTCATCTTTATCTAAGTATGCGTTTTGCTCATTCGCCGTTACTGTAACATAGCCAAAACGTACTAATCGCTTTGTCTTAAAACATTCCCCTTTAACTGCACCTACCATCTCATACCATGCTTCATCCTTACCTTGCATCTGTTCATGCAGATACATAAATCCACCACATTCCGCCATACATGGCATATTAGATTGAATTGCATGATAAATAGATTCTCGCATACTTTTATTTTCTTCAAGTTCCCTTGCATACACTTCTGGATAACCGCCACCTAGTAATAATCCATCAAGATTTTCTGGTAGTTCTTTATCCTTTAGTGGTGAAAATGGTACTAATGTAGCTCCCATCTTGCGAAGCATATGAAGATTTTCCTGATAGTAGAAACAAAATGCTTTATCGTAGGCATAGCCAATTCGAAGTGGTTTCTTTTCTACTTCACTTGGCTTTTCTATGTTCAAATTACTTGCCACAGTCTCCGTAGTTTCTTCCACCTCAAACTCTGGCGCATTCTTCGCAATTTGAAGAATCAAATCTATATCAATACTATCTCTTGCAATCCCACTAAGATAATCTAACTGCTCTTGTAGATTCCCTATTTCATCAGGCATTACCAAACCAAGATGTCTACTCTCTAATTGAAAATTAGTTAAAGGTGGCAAGAAACCAACAACTGCTATGTTTGTCTGTTCTTCAATAACAGGCTTAATTCTTTCATACATTGCTTTCTGAATTCCATTTAGAAGAATCCCTTGAATATTACTGTCCTCACGAAACTGTGCAATTCCTTGAATAATCGGGGCAAGTGACAAGCTCATTCCTTTACAGGAAATTGCTACAATTACAGGTGTTTTCGTTTGCCTTGCAACATCATAGGAGCTGGCGGTATCTTTCCCTAGCTCCATTCCGTCATAATACCCCATTACCCCCTCAACAATCGTTATATCTGTATCAATACTATTTTGATATAAAATCTCTCGTACCGTTTCAGGTGGTGTAAAGAATAGATCCAAATTAGCTGTCTTTGCACCTGTGATAGCTCTATGAAACATCGGGTCGATATAATCTGGACCACATTTACACGCAGCAAGTGCCAAATTGCGACGTTTTAACTCTTGTAGTATTGCGCAAACCATCGTCGTTTTCCCACTTCCGCTTGCAATTCCTGTTATCATTACTCTCGGAACTTTAACATTTCGTTTGCCTGTATTGTTCAATCTAAAGCTTCCTTTCTGTCTATAATCATAGGTAATTGCAAAACTCTCAATATACTTGACGGCTTCTTGATTAACGTACGCTAACTAAAAAACAATAGCAAAACATCTATAGCACTTCTTGGTGTATACTCTATAACCTAGGAAGGCGAGGCATGGACGCCGAGCCAGCCCGAACTGAGGCAGGATGCCGAATTGAGGGCGTTTCCGTAACTTCTGTATATCTTATCTGTATACACCTAGAAGTACTTAGATGTGTCGCGTGTTTTGTGTTAGCGTATGTTAATCAAGAAGCCTACACAAAATAAATTGAGTTTTGCAATTACCAGTCATTCTCTTTGCCATGTAATTATATAAATCGGATTCTGCCCTGTCATCATATGATAGTTTCCTAATGTTCTCGCTTTAGAAACTTGAAGTTGAATGACTTCACTCAAAATCTCTGGATGTTTTTTCTCAAATTCTACTGCTTGTGCTACTGTCTCAAGTGCAATTGCATTTAATACAATGCGAGTATTCGGATTCTTCTTCCATATTGTATGAACGATATCTTCTAAATTCCCAGTCGTCCCTCCAAGAAATACATGTGTTGGTGCTGGCAATGACTCAAGTACCTGTGGTGCAAGACCTTCTACAATCGTTAGGTTATCCACACAAAACTTTCTTTTATTCTGTTTTATCAACTCTATTGCTTCTGGATTTTTCTCTATCGCATAAACTTCGATATCTGGTGACTTATATGCTATTTCAATTCCGATAGAACCTGTCCCAGCTCCCACATCATAACAAATTGCATCTTTTGTTAGCTTTAGCTTACTTATACTTACTTCTCGAACTTCTGCCTTTGTCATTGGTACATTACCACGAATAAATTCTTCATCATCAATACTTAAATCCATTCCACTACAAGGATTCGGATTTTCAATAATCACTGCTGCTAACTCCTGTTGCTCACCTGTATAGCCTTGTTCAATATTTATTGTCTGAATCATTTCATTTGGATAAGATAAGCACTCACCTACATGAAGTTTTACCTGTGTCATGCTATATTCTAACAACAATCCACAAAGTTCATTTATACTGTTCTTACCACCCAATAGAGCAAATGTATATGTATTATGATGTACTCGATTAACAATCGCATTCGATGTTCCATGAAGTGAAGTTAAGCACATATCCTCCCATGAAATTCTACACTTAGATGCCAAATATGCTACCGTAGATATCCCCGAAATCATCCTAACATCACAAAATTCTAACGCCTGCAATAATTTTTTCGCTCCACTACAAAAACCAACATCACCAGAGAGAAGAATCGCCACTAACGAATGATTTAAACCTTTCACATACGATTTAATCTTTGAAGCATCATATTCAACATAAACCTCTGGAAGAGTTCCCATCTCTTCTCTTTCCCTCCATATAGAAGTATTCTGAAAGCTATCTACCATACGCTTCGCACCAATCACAACAGAAACCTGACGAAGAATATCTACAGCCTCTCCAGTCAAAGAGCACTCCGCACCCATGCCAATTCCTATAAGATATACTTTCTTATCCATCTGATTTCTCCCCATTTATTTTAATTGTGAAATACTTGAATCCTTATAACACTTCCCTGTAACCTCTAGGTGTTACCATTTTTCCTGCAACTATTTTGGTTTGGCTATTCCCTATAAATACCGTTGTGAACATATCAACATCAGTTTCCCTCAACTCTTGTAACGTAAGTACCGTAAACGCTTCCCCATCTCTTCCGATATTGCGTACATATCCACAAACCGTTTCTGGTGACTTGTACTCTAACATATAGTCACAGGCTTTCATTAGATAGTCTGCCCTTTTCTTACTTGAAGGGTTGTATAGACAAACGGAAAAGTCTGCTTCTGTTGCCGCTCTAAGTCTTGCTTCAATCTTCTCCCAAGGAGTAAGAAGGTCACTAAGACTAATCACTGCGAAATCATGAATTAATGGTGCTCCAAGCACACTTGCACCAGAAAGTGCTGCGGTAATGCCTGCTATGATTTCTATAGTAACGTCCGAATATCTCTCCCCTACTTCATAAATCAAACCAGCCATACCATATACACCTGCATCACCGCTGCAAATCATAGCAACTGTCTTACCCTTTTTTGCCTCTTCAAACGCTAATTCACAACGTTTTACTTCCTGTTTCATCGGCGTTGTTATAAACTCTTTATCTGCAAAATGCTCTTTTACTAAATCAACATAAACTGTATAGCCAACAATTACATCGCAAGACTCTAAAATTCTAGCTGCCTGAATTGTCATCTGCTCATAAGCCCCAGGCCCGATTCCTACTACATATATTTTACTCATAATGACTCTCCCCTTTTATTTGTTAATCATAATTTAGGTACTTGCGAAACTCTCGATACATTAGACTGCTTCTTGGTTAACATACGATAACAGACAAAACGATAGCGAAACATCTGTAGCCCTTCTTGGTGTATACTACACAACCTAGGAAGGCGAGGCATGGACGCCGAGCCAGCCTGAGCTGAGGCCGGATGCCGAATCGAAGGTGTTTCCGTAACTTTTAAAGATTTATCCGTATACACCTAGAAGGACTTAGATGTGTAGCGTGTTTTGTGTTAGCGTATGTTAACCAAGAAGCTCAGAAACATAAAGTAGAGTTTCGCAATTACTCACTCGCCTCACGAAACATTGTAGTAAATGCCGGATTATATAGTTCCGAACGTTCATACTCTCCATCTAATACATTTCCCACTACAATAAGTGCTGTCTTTGTTATATCATTTTCTTTCGCAGTCTGTGCTAATGTTTCAACCGTACAACGATACACTTTTTCATCAGGCCAAGTAGCTTTATACACAATTGCAGCTTTCGTACCTATAGGATACCCGCCTTTTAATAGTTCTGCCTGCAATTGTTCTAGTAAACCTGTACTTAAAAAAATCACCATCGTCGCTTGATGCCCAGCTAACTTCGCTATTTCCTCTTTCTCTGGGACTGGTGTTCTGCCAGCCATACGAGTAATAATTACAGATTGCGATACATTGGGTAATGTGTATTCTGCTTGCAATGCAGAAGCCGCACCACAAAACGAACTAACTCCCGGACAAACTTCGTATGGAATGTCATGCTTCTTTAGTTCATCCATCTGCTCTTTTATTGCACCATATAGGCAAGGATCACCTGTATGCAATCTGACAATCTTCTTATTATCTTGATATGCACATACCATCACTTCAATTACTTCTTCCAAAGTCATATATGCACTATTGTATACCTCGGCAGATTCCTTCTTATATTCTAACAACTCTGGATTCACCAATGAACCAGCATAGATAATTACATCTGCTTCCATTAATAAACGTTGCCCTCTTACCGTAATCAAATCAGCAGCGCCTGAGCCTGCTCCTACGAATTGAACCATCTATTTTTCCTCCTTCACGATTAACAGGGAATAATAACTTGCATCATCTGGTATGTCCTCGCAACTTGTGTAAATGTTTTCGTCCTCCATACCACAATTTTCAACCATAACTACGTCATTATGATGGGTACGAATATATTCTTTTACCATCGGCATTTTACTTGCTACTTTCATAAAAACTTTCGTGCCACTCATCGTCAATGCTTCCTCTACTCCATAAGAACCCGGTATGATATGCAACTGTTCTGAACGTTCTACCAACCCTTGATTCATTCTCGCTGATGCGGCACAAAAAGAAGGTATTCCACTTATTATTTGTGCCTCATATCCAGCTTTTACAATACGTGCATGTACATAGAGATAGGTTGAATATACTGTTGGATCACCTAATGTGATAAACGCAATCTGCTTTCCTTCATTCAGTAAATCTTGAATCGCTTCTGCGGCTTTGTCATATCCTTCTTCTAATCTCTTTTTATCCTTCGTCATAACGGTTGGTACATATAAGATTGCTTTGCTTGCGATTTCTGGTACACCTTGAACTGCTATGTTGTATGCAACACAACCGTTACGATAGTTATCATATTTTTCATTACTTACTGCTTCTTCTCTATATTCTATAAACGGCTCTTCTAATGAATTATCTGTAACTGCAATCGCAATAATATCACTTCCCTTTAGCAAACGAACCGCCTTTAATGTCAATAACTCCGGGTCTCCCGGCCCTGTTCCTATTCCGTATAATATACCTTTCACTTTACAATCCATCTATTACTCCTTCTGTTTGAGCAAGTAAACCATGCTTCGTCGAAAATACAACTATTCCAACATCAATATTCGAACCCACTCTATGTTGCACATGAAGTTCTATTCGGCTCAGAATTCTCTTCATAACACCTTCTAAATGTCCCACTTTTTCTAATATAGATATCATCTCATCTGTTGTAATTGCTTTTTCTAGTGCTTGTAATGTCGCCAATTCAACACCCTCTAATGCCGCATTTGCCAAAAATATTTCCATTCTCGCATCTGCTTGTCTTGAATGCGTGTTCATAATTCCTGCGGCAAGTTTAACTAATTTACCAATATGTCCAACTAAAAGAATTCTCCTATAGTCAACTTCTACTGCTGTATCTAAGGCTTCTCCTATATAATTACTACATTTCACAGCCTTATCAATATCGATATGAAGCGTTTCACTCAAGAAGTCCGCACCATAATTACCCGGTGTAAGAATCAATACTTCTTGTTGATTCGCCTTCTTAACCTTAATCTCTAACTTAATGGAATCAATTAATGCGCTTTCACTCATAGGTTCTACAATTCCTGTTGTACCCAAAATTGATATCCCACCTACAATCCCTAGTCTTGGGTTAAATGTCTTTTTCGCTATCTCCACACCTTGAGGTATCTCAATCACAACTTCTAAACCACCATCATAACCACTTTGTCTACAAACCTCTTCAACCTCGTGCAGAATCATCTGTTTTGGTACTTTGTTAATCGCGGCTTCCCCAATCTTTTGCGATAATCCAGAAAGCGTCACCCTTCCAACACCAATACCACCATCTAACGTAATTTGATTTCCTTGCACTCTCCTAACTACCGCATATACTAATATTCCATTTGTCACGTCGGGGTCATCTCCACTGTCTTTACGAATGGCACACCGTACCACATTATCTTCCCTGTGAATATCTTCAACCTCCAGATGTAGCATAATACCTTTGGGAGTCAGCAAAGATACCTTCGTTATATCGCAATCTTCCAACAGCATACAAACAGCCGCCTTCGCAGCCGCTGCCGCACAACTCCCTGTTGTGTAACCACTGCGAAGTCGTTTTTTCTTATCCGTAGATATCTCTGATTTCACTTTAAATCCTCCCGCCTATTAATGAATTTGTAGTATTACAATGATGTCAGCTTGAACTCACTTTAAGTAGTATATTTTGTCTATCACTTCTTTATCATTGTCCTAACTTAATGTTAACAATGTCGTAAATAGTTATTGACTAAAGCTTTTCTGTACTTGTGCACCAGCAAAGTAGATATGCAAAACTTCGTTATCTTCCCTTGCTTCTTCGATGCTGTACTTTAACTAAAAAACAATAGCGAAACACCTTAGAACTTCTTAGTGTGTACAACAGTAACTTAGGAAGACGAGGCATGGACGCCGAGTCAGCCTGAGCTAGGGTGTATCTGAAAAATGCTTGTACTGGGCTGTTCACTCCACTTAGTGGGATGGAAGTTCAAAATTCAGGAGATGTAGTGGGCTACATTGACTGAATTTTGAGCTTTCAGACCGCTGAGTGGAGGGGGCAGAACAATGCAATGATTTTTCAGAGACGCCCTAAGGCAGGATGCCGAATCGAGGGCGATTCCGTAACTTTTTGACACCACTCGTACACACTTAGAAGTCCTTAGGTGTGTAGCGTGTTTTGTGTTAAAGTACAGTAGCGAAGAAGCCTAGAAAACCTAAATAAGTTTTGCTTCAAAAACTATTGCTTCCTCCACATGTCGTACAAACATATCTTGTACCACTTCAAGTTCACCTAAACCTTGCAATTTACATTCCACTTCATATCCTGCCTCTTCAAGAATGGACTTCCATGAATCCTCTTCCTCTCCAGCCATATCATTCTTCGCATGCTCTCCTGCAACAATCATGAATGGAAGAAGTAATACACTTTTGCAACCACTCATTTTCATAAGTCCCATCGCATCTTCAAGTGTTGGATATCCCTCCACAGTTGCCATAAAGATTCTTGAATATCCTTCTGCTCGAAATGTATAATCAATCGCTGGATAAACTGCATTTGCATGATGACTCGTCCCATGACCCATAAGCAAAATTGCTTTATCATCTCCAACATGATTTTCTTCAATGATACAGTTTACTAACTGCTTATAATCCCCTGTATCTGATAGTAGTGGTTTTCCTATTCGAACACTGTTAAATTGCTTTACATAATCCGATAAATCCTCTAACATACTCTCATTTTCAATTCCATTGATAACATGAGTTGGTTGAATAATCACATCTGTGTATTCCTCATCAAGCAACTGCTCTATTGCTTCCTTTATCGTTGGTACATATAGATTCTCTTGCTCTCGTAATTTCTTGATAATAACTTTACTTGTAAATGCGCGAAATACTTGATAATCCTCATATGCCCCTGCAATTCTTTGTTCAATTGCTTCTATTGTTTTCTTTCTTGTATCTTCATAGCTTGTACCGAAACTAACTACTAAAATTGCTTTCTTCATTCTTCTATAAACTCCTCTTTATGAACTACATATATTAGGTAATTGCGAAACTCAATTTAGCTTGTGTAAACTTCTTGCTTAAAGGACGGGTATTCATTACATATAGAAAATAGTTTCAACTTCACCTACCAACGCCTCAATAGACCTTGGACATTCCTTCAACTCATCTATCACATTCGCTTCACATAACGAATGATACACCTTCATAACATTTGGTTCTTCGATATATGCCTTTGTTCTTAACTCCACATTCCCAAATATATTTTGTGGCGTATCTTTTGCTAATAACTTACCATCACTGATAACAACAATTTGATCCGCCCATGCCATTGCATAATCGCTATCATGTGTCGCCTGAATAACCGTAATTCCTGACTCACATAGTTCATCAATCAATTTACTCACGATTCGGCTATGATAGGAATCCAGTGCTGCCGTCGGTTCATCAAACAATATAACCTCTGGATTCATCGCTAAGATATCCGCTATCGCTACTTGCTTTTTCTGTCCACCACTTAGAAAATGTGTCGGTCTTTTCCTAAGATGTTCTATATGAAGAGAACTCATAACATCCTCTACACGTTCTCTTACAACTTCTTTGTCTAGTCCGAGATTCATAGGCCCAAAAGAAATCTCTTGAAAAACATCTGCACTAAATAATTGATTGTCCGGGTTCTGAAACACAATTCCAATCTTTTGTCTCAGTTGCTTTAGACCTTTTCTATTATATATAATCGGCTCGCCTTTTACTAAGATGCTTCCCTTCGTTGGCTTACGTACTCCATTCAAGCATAGAAACAACGTTGATTTTCCCGAACCATTTGGCCCCATAATAGCAATCTTTTCACCTTTTTTGATTGTTAGATTCACATCTTGTAATGCCATTGTTCCATCTTCATATTCAAAATCTAAATTTTTTATCTCTATCATATTTTTGTCCATATATAACAAACGATTCCCTCTATTATAATCACACTAATCACCATAATTGTTTCCTGTATTGTCGGTCGCTCAATTGTACTTAGCACACCGATATCACCATCATAACCTCTTGATTCCATTGCAGTAAACAATGCATCTGCCTTTTGATATGCACGTAGGAACAAGACTCCACCCATCTTAGCTGTTGATTGCCTAGAAGTCTTTCCGTCCTTGTATCCTAGTCTACAATCCTGTGCTACTATAATTGCATTTCCTGTTTCTAATAGTAAGAATATAAAGCGATATATCAGATACATCAATTCTATCACAATCTTAGGAATGTGGAGGCTTCGAAACACTTGAATCATATCAATTACTGGTGTTGTTAATGCAATAAAATACAAACAAGTAATTGATGCAAATGAGGATGCAAACAGTATAATTCCTCTTGATAAAGAAGATGTGGTCATATAAATATGACCACTTGCCAAAGATATAAGAATATCTGTCGATGCTGTATGTCCGAATTCAAACACAATCGTTACTGTACTTATTACTAAAAAAATTAGTGGTATACAAAGCAATCGCAGATATGTCTTAACTTGCATCTTTCCTCCTAAAACAACGAGTGAAAACATCATGATAAATATACATAAGGAAACCATACAATCTCGACACAAAACACATAGTAATAAGTTACTTACTCCAAAAAGTACCTTACTATATGTATTTTTTCCTCTTAACTTCGAGCTGTATGCCCACTTATCCATCATAATCATAGAGATGCCTTCTCCTTACGACTTCTTTCTCTTAAAACACCAAGACCATATCCAAAAACACCAGCTCCAAGTGCTGCTTGTAAACAGAATAATAGTGATTCTGTCTCCCCACCTGGTGGTTCCATAACAGGACTTGCCCAAGCTTCATACTCTGGATTAATCTCTAAGATAATTTCTTCGACTTGGCCATCTGCTCCACCAAATTCACTATCTCGATTCATCGCTAATGGTATTACAGCAATTAACACACATAACACAAGTAATATGATAACTATCTTTTTCTTACTCAACTTCACGCAACCCCTTTCCTTTTCCTAATCCAAGTTCCTCTAATTCTGTCTTAGCAAATGATTCAAATGCGATAACAACAACTACCGTTAAGAAACCTTCAATAATCGCAAGTGGTATTTGTGTAATAGCAAACACGCCCATAAATTTAACAACGGAAGCCCAGATACCACCATCTGTAGCAGGAAATGCAAGTCCAAGTTGCAATGAAGTCACCATATAGGTAAACAAATCTCCGAGTGCCGCTGCTAGAAATACTGCTACATAGCGAGAACCTTTACATTTGATTACTATTTTATAGATAAGATACGAAACAATTGGTCCAGCAATCGCCATTGAAAATGTATTTGCACCAAGAGTTGTTAAACCTCCATGTGCAAGTAAAATTGCTTGGAATAATAACACGATAATACCAACGAAAGCAGTTGCTCCTGGCCCAAATAGAATTGCACTAAGTCCAGTACCTGTAGGATGCGAACTACTTCCTGTTACTGATGGGATTTTGAGTGCTGATAGTACGAATGCATAAGCACCCGCCATAGCAAAGATGAGTAGCAATTTTCTGTTTTTCTTTAATTGCTTACTAATTGAAAATGCACCATACACTAGGAACGGAATACATACAGCTCCCCACATAACACAAAAGCGTAGTGGTAGAAATCCCTCCATAATGTGCATTGCTGATGTTGCTGGTGCAACACCTAGAATAAGGGCAACCAAAATAGATGCCCTAAAAACATGTTTCTGATTTTTAGACATAAAAATCCTCCTTCTCTTTCTACTTCTTACCTTTAAGACACAACAACAGGTACGAAAAGAAAGAGAGGAGGTATTGTTTCATTCCTTGCTCTCTAATTAACTACCTGGTTATATCCCCGTAACCTTGCAAATTCATCTTCAGTCGGGTGTTCTGGCTTGGGCGTCAATCACAGTGCTTCGCCTTCCCATTATTCACAGTGACATAATGAAGCACTCCTATTCCCATACAGCAGCGGGTACTGCGCAGGATTCTAACCTGCTTCCCCATTCATGGATAATCCATGAATAATCCTAAAGATAAAAAACTATATTGAATTTACTTAACTAGGGTAACATGTGGATTTCTGCTTGTCAATATACGACATAAACATTATAATAAAGAAAATATTGAGGAGAAATGAAAATATGAATAGAATAGATAAAATTAAATTTACTAGTGAAGAGAAAAAAAGAATGACAGAAGAGATTCAGTATTTTTTTGAAAAGGAAATAGATAGAAAACTTAGAAGCTGATTTTTATGCACTATATAAATAGCGACATCAACGCCAAATAAATTAGAAAAAGGAGATGCATTCATGCGCTATATACTTTTCTCATTCACAAGAAAAGCTGCTGCCCTCAGCAGTCAGCTACATAAGAATATAATAGAGAATGGAGACCAATGTATCTCCTATACAACAGTAAAACAAGAGCTTCCCGATTTAATTACCAAACTAGAGCAACCACTTTCAAGACAATTAGAAGAAACATTTCATAACGTAGATGCCATTATCTTTGTTAGTGCTTGTGCGATTGCCGTTCGCTCGATTGCACCTTTCTTAGAGAGTAAAACAACAGATCCCGCAGTTATTGTTATTGATGAACTTGGACAATATGCGATTTCTTTACTATCTGGTCATATTGGTGGCGGTAATGAGCTTACCAAACAGGTTGCTGACTGGATTCATGCTACACCAATTATATCAACCGCTACAGATTTGAATAATCTCTGTGCTGTTGATGTCTTTGCAACAAAGAATAATATGTTTATTGATAATATGAAACTAGCAAAACAAGTTTCAAGTGACATACTTGACGGGCAAAAAATTGGATTATACAGTGACTTTTCAATTGAATCACAAATACCGAATGAATTAATTTTTTACTCTGCCACTAATACTATACCAAACATTTTAAAGGATTCATCCACAAATGATACGATACTAATCGGTTCAACGCCTTCCTATAGTGCACCACCTTCCCTTGGCATCATAATTGGACTAGATGACTCCAAAACAATTTTCCAAGAAAACCTCCATCTAATCCCTAAAATCATAACACTAGGAATAGGCTGCAAAAAGGGAACGCCAATAGAAACCATTAAATCCACGGTCTTACAAACACTAAGCAAACACAACATCTCTATCCATGCCGTAAAGCAAATAGCAAGCATTGACCTAAAAGCAAACGAGGAAGGATTGCTTACCCTCTGTCAAGAATACAGACTACCTTTTATCACCAATTCAGCCGAAGAACTTGCTTCTTTAGAAGGTGATTTCACCCCCTCAAGCTTCGTCCAATCCATAACTGGTGTCAATAACGTTTGCGAACGAGCCGCCCTATATCAAAAACCTCAAGGAAAATTTATCATAAGAAAAACAGCAGAAAATGGCGTTACCATCGCTGCTGTTATATCTCCATATAATATTGTCTTTGATTTTTGATTTTTATTGAAGAGCACTAGCAAATAATTTGTCCATTGCACATCTAATCATTACATTGGTCATCAATAATAGATTGAATAATAATACCTATATTGGATGTTACAATACCTTTACACAATTCAATGTTGTTATTAAGCTTCTTTTCTTGACTTATTGCTGTGAGCACATGATTTGCTAATTCCCCAATAGCCATATTTGACTTTGGCCTCATTTTAGCTTTTTTCCGAAAGATATCTTCAATATACCTTCTTCTATTATTAGCAGTACCTACCCATTCATTTTTTATAATGTTTTCGCTGTCAGGCAGAATGATTTCATCAACTGCCCCTTCAAAATGTAATAATAAGAATAATTCAAAACTAGGATTGGTAACCCCTAGTATGTTTCTTTTCTTTCCTAACTCAATTATTTCTTCATAGTTATTCTGTTGATTTTCAAAAATATCAGCATCGAATACAACAATCATTTTATCAAATTTAGGATCAAAAGGAATCTTACCATTCTTTTGTTCATCTGCAAATTTTATTAATTCCTTAGGTGAAGACAAGTTTTCATGCTCTTCTGTTTTTTCTAAATACGAAATATCAATCTCTGAGTGTATTGAAAGGGATTTTCTTATATCAATAAACTTCTCAAAATACCACTTTTCTGTATTCTTTCCCTCGCAGATAAAATAATAATGCCTATACGGTTCAATCTGTTCTCCCGCATTAGATGAACGGTTGTTCCAATTGGAGTATGTTCTTATTGGCGCCATTTTATACCTCCTTAAAATTGAAAGAGGTAAATACAGGAACCGCACCATACCTTCCCTCAAGGTATGCCTTGCTTAACTTTTTATCATAACGCTCTTTAAACTTATCTAAAGAGTATATATTACTGTTATTATCTTTATCACGTTCGACGAACCATATTTCGTCTCTTCTAAATAGTTCTTGATCCATTATTGTTGATTCGTGTGTCGTAAAAATCAATTGTATCTTTTGATCTGGATGCAATCGATCAAAAAGTTCTATGAATTTTGATGTTAATTTAGGGTGCAAACTTCTTTCCATTTCATCAATCACATAAACTTTGTTTTCTGATTTATTTAGCAAAATATCAAGCAACTCAAATAAGCGCCTCGTACCATCTGATTCTTCTTTGAATTTAAAATCATAAAAAGAGTTACCATGTGTTAATTTAATTGTGCTCACTTTTAATTCACCATTTTTTGTATTTTCAATATTGAAAAAACTATTATGCGACCGCATTGATACTTTAAATTTCTTATTATCACTTTCTTCAAGCTTCTTTTTCAGTTCTTCCATAAGATTATCAAATATCGATTCAGGAAGTTCCTTTTTAAATTCATCTCTTGAAATTTCATTAATGCTTACTTTGCTGATACCAGTATCAAATGTTTTTATCAATTCATTTATAATTGTTAATGATGCATCATCATAATAATACTCAAAGCTAGTCAATGATGTTTGTGGAGTGCATATCTCCATGTTTTCATTTATCCAATTAAAAACTTCTTTGAAAAAAAACATTTTTGAATTAGGATTATATTTTTTTTCTTTGTTCATAAAGGATAAAAATAGCATATTTGATTTTTCATCAAAGTCCTCTAGATATGTTTGCAGTTTTATCTCGTCAACCTTCTCCAACAAAACATCTTCTCCAAGTTGCGGTTTTTTTCCTAATTCTCTTTCAAACAATGTCTTTGCCGTCCCATTTTGATACAATTGATATAACCATTCCGCTGTGATTTTACGTTCTTTTAAAATCAGAGAAAAACCATACGCATAAAACTTCCCATTTACCGTAAACTGAAGTTCAAAAGTACTTGCTCTTTTTGAATTATTTTCTTCTGATTTGCAAAACATTGTAGTTGCATATGCTGGTATTGCCTTAACAACAGAATATTGAATAAAATTAAATGCTTCAACTAAATTTGACTTACCAGCAGCATTCGCACCATAAATTACCGCGTATTTTAGTAATGGAGTACTCTTAACACTAATCTTATGATCTACTTTCTTTCTAGTTTTATTAGATGGAATCATTGTTAACTCGGTCTCTTTATTAAATGACTTAAAGTTATCTACTATTAGTTTAATTAACATAGCAATACTCTCCTCGATTTTTTTACTATTTAGCACTTATTATAGTTTTTTTTCTAGTCTTTGTCAATCTCAAGGCATCTATTCAGAGATTTTTTCTCTGTATCACCTAACATTTATATATAAATTCATTTTTATTATATTGTATAGAGTTTTTTTCTCTTATTTTTTCTGCGCAAAATACTTTGTATTCCACCAAGCCAACATATCAAAAACCTCAAGGAAAATTTATCATAAAAAAAACAGCAGAAAATGGCGTTACCATCGCTGCTGTTATATCTCCATATAATATTGTCTTTGATTCTTGATTTTTGTTATAGTATCGCTTATATAGCAAGGCGGCTAAACAAGCCGTCTACGTCGATTTGACCGTATCCCCATACGTTATTCGGGTAGGTATAATCTTCGCTACGATCTGCTCCCCTAATAATTAGACGGTTAATATCAATGCCTGTAATCGAAGTATAGTTTCCACGTGTTACAGCCCATTCAAGAACCATTGCTATAATCCCTGCACTATGCGCTGCTGCTCCTCCTGTACCACTTAAAGTACCAAAAAGACCATTTGGCAAAGCACAAGTCTGTTGGTAACCTGGCGCAGCAACATCTGGCTTCACTATATTTTTCCTTGTATAACCTCTGCTTGAGGTAATTAATATACTGCTATTATATTGGTTATAGGCTGTAACGGTAAGAGGATAGGTCGCATTTCCTGGTGATGTTATCGTTGTATTTGGATCAGATTCAAGAAAATATGTATCATCTGAGATAAGATAAGCAGCTGGCAACCATGAATGAACAGAAAACACCTCATTATCTACATTTCTAAGTCGTAGTCGCCAAACACCTCCTCCTGGGTTTTGAAAGCGTACTAAGATAAGCTGATCTCCTGTTTCTTCTTCAAAAATAATATTGTTTATCCATACTGTACTTTGCGTATATATGAAATTATATTTATTACATATGCCTATCTGAGGGTATACCCATTGCGTCGATTCCCCATTTGGTGTAATGACATCAATAGCTAACCGACTAGGAGCATCGGGCCAAATTTCTAGAGAAAATAAGCCATCTTTAGGATCAATACGAAGTTCAATATCCTTCATAAAATTTGCATCTGTAGTACTACTATAATAATGTCTTCGTTTATTTCCTTCATTTCCTGCGGATATTGCCACTCCTATACGCGGGGTCTGTGCAAGATCATCTAGATAGCTACTCGTTGCACCATGTCCATCATGTCCCCCTTGACTTGTTCCAATTCCTATACATATTGCAAGTGGCCGATTTAGCTTTTGTGAAACAGAAAGTAGATAGCGTATACCAAGCATTATATCTGACTCCTGAAAACATACTGCTCCTTCAGGCACAAAAAATATTTTTCGTAAATTCCCTTTCGCTTCCTTTAACTTAACGACTACAAGTTCAGCATCTGGTACGACACCTCGAAAATCATGTTCTACGTCCTCTCTCCCCGCCGCTATACTTGCAAGTGCCGTTCCATGTCCATCTGTATCTACAGTTGGTACAACAGAAAGTGGATCTGCCGACTGTAGCGCAATATTAATAAGTTCTTTATTATACTCTGAACCAAATGAAAATCCATCTGGTATTGTTCCATCCTGTATCGTTTGGTCCCATATTGATACAATTCGAGAAGTATTATCTGCGTGAAGAAAAACAGGGTGTTGATAATCTATTCCTGTATCTATTACTCCGACAAGTACTCCTTGACCATATAGTGCCAAGTAGGGATTTCGCTGCACTTCATCCACTTTAGACTTTTCAAGACTTATCGTAGATTCTAATGTGAATATAGAAGGGAAACGATGATACGGCGTTGTTCCCAAATCACAAACCTCCATATTCATATTTAGTACATGGAGTAAAGAATGTCGTTCATTAATGTAGGTTATATCATCTCCCATTTCACCGGGAGGTAAAATAGCATTATCAATAATAAAGTCATAATAGTTTTCGTCAAGCGCTTTATTCATCAACTCACTCCTCATTGGAGATATTTCTTATTAATATAGATATGTTGTAGTTCACACCACTATTACACCTAACAACCATTAAATCGTAAGTCGCTCAAACAATGCATACGCATCCACCTCACCATATCCCCATATATTATTGGGATATACCATTGTAGGTTTACGCCTTGCACCTCGGATAAGTAGATTATTGATATCATTACCAGTTATAGAAGTGTAATTTCCCTGTACTACTGCCCACTCCAGAATCATAGCAATGATTCCTGCCGTGTGTGCCGCTGCTGCTCCCGTACCCATTAGTGTGCCAAATTGGTTATTCGGTAGAGCACACGTAAGATTATAGCCTGGTGCTGCTAGATTAGGCTTAACCAAGTCCGTTCTCGTATAACCCCTACTTGATTCTAGCAATATAGCATCTGTATTTTGATTATAAGCAGCCACAGTAAGAGTATTCTTAGCATTTCCTGGTTCGGTTATTGTCGTATCTGGATTTGCATTCAAGAAATAGGTATCCCTAGAAATTAAGTGCCCAGATGGTAACCATGCATGAAACGAGTAAGGTTCATTCCCTATATTTCTAAGTCGAAATTGCCATATACCTTGAATTGCGCCTTTAAAACGTATTAATATAAGTTGGTTTCCTGTTTTCTCCTCAAGCATAATGTTATTTACCCATATATTACTTGGACTATAGATAAAGTCATTCTCAATACAAGCATTTCTCTGCGGATAGATCCACTGTGTTGATTCACCTGTTGGTGTTATTATTTCAATTGCTAATCGCGCAAGCACATCTGGCCAAATTTCTAACGAAAACTCTTTATCTTTATCATCTACTCTAAGTTCAAAAACTTCATCTATAGATGGTGTATCTGTCTGCCCATAATAATGTCTCTGTGTGTTTCCTTCGTTTCCAGCTGAAACAGAAGCACCGACACGGGAAACCTGCCCTACATAATCAAGATATACACTTGTATTACCTCGACCATCATGCCCACCTTGACTAGTTCCAAGTGCCAGACATATAGCAAGTGGACGATTTAATTTCTTTGAAACCATCATTAAATAGCGAAGCGCAAGTAATATATCCGACTCCTGATAGCATACAGCATCCTCTGGTACAAAGAAAATCTTGCGAAGATTTTTTTTCGCTTCCTTCAGCTTCACTACAACTAATTCACTATCTGGTGCTACTCCACGAAATGCTTTCCCTATATCTTCCTTTCCTGCCACAATACTTGCTATCGCCGTTCCGTGTCCAATCGCATCTACTGATGGCACAATTGACAATGGATTGTCTGATTGTAATGCTAAATTAATTTGCTTATATGTGTATTCTGAGCCAAATGTAAAATCATCTGGTATATTACCTTCTTGTACACTCTGATCCCATATAGAAAGTATCCTCGTAGTACCATCATTGTGACAGAAAACCGGATGTTGATAATCTATTCCCGTATCGATAATACCTACAATTACACCACTTCCATACAGCCCTAAGTAAGGATTGGTTTGAACTCTGTTAATTCTTGATTTCTCAATACTAATGTCAGACTCTAACGTGAACAATGCCGGAAAACGATGATAGGGTTGCCTGCCTAAATCGCATACAGACATATTATTATTAACTACATGTAGTAATGATATAATTTGATTTATAAATGTCGTATTATCTCCTGTATCATAGGAGGGTAGCATAATGTTATCAATAATTAAATCATAAACATTTTCATCCAATATTTTATTCATTTTAATCACGGTCTTTCAGCATAGTTTATATAGATATTATGCATCAATTATATTTGATATGTATTATTATCAAATCATAATTATTCCATACTACATCGTTCCAATCTCACCATTTCTATCAAAGCATCTTATATAATGAATCAACTCTGCAAAATTCACTTTAGCAATTCCAATTTTTTGATCAGCTGCGCCATAACTCATAATCAACACACCGTCTTTTACAACTCCACCTGTCGTAAAGATGCATGGACATGGGAATTTATCTGGTAACTCCCACTTTTGCTTTGCATAAATCAATCGCTCACTTACACGGTGAATAATCTCTGGAAATGTATCTTCAAGTTCTCTCACAATTATAAATGATTGCGTATACCCAACGTCTGGTAACTGCTTACCGTGATAAGAAATCAGCCACTCTCCATCTCCTAAATCAATCGGTGGAAAACTGGCACCAATTCGCTCCTCTTCCCAATCAAATATACCAGTAGCAAATAAATGGTGAGTCGCTTTGTCAGTTACAAAATCCTCAATCTGCTCAGCCGCCGCCATCATAATAGATGGTTTCGTCACCCCTTGACCTGCACTGAATTCACTTGGGTCATCTGGGCGGTGCAACATCAGATATTGTTCCCGTCCGTCAATCTTGAATTTCTTAGGAAATAGAAAGACATCACGATTATCCGATACATTACCGTCTGTCACTGGGCCAACATAAGTAAATGCTTGGTCATAGTTTTCCCTAGTCAGCTCAGTTAAGTTTAATCGGTAAAGGACTGTAACGGTATCATTGCGGTTGGCTAATTTACCAAGCGGATTTGCTTCATCCATCGCCCAATCGGGAAGATTATCTCGACGTTTATCACCTTCCCAATAAGGGCCTGGTGGGAACAAACGGCACGCCACACTTAGATACCAATCTTCTTCAACCCTAAAAATCCTTGGGTCTTCGATACAACCATTAGCATAGTTTAGAACTTTTTCTCCTTTGTCATTCTCGATATACATCTCTTCCATCTCATACGCCAACATTGGTGCAAGTGCTGGGCGAGAAAAATCAGCTTGAAAGCTTTCACCACCATCCTCACTTTTCGCATAGCCCAAAAAGATTGGATACGGATCTGATTTACCCTTTAAATTCTTCTGTTGCCAAGGTCCTGTAGCTCGAAACAGCATGTGAATTGCATCATCATTTTCTGCGATTACTAATGCTGGATTTAAAACCATCGTATCCGCCCAATCACAACCTGGCTGTGGCTCTATTACGGGTTCTAGTGAATATTTAATTTTTGGTTGTTTCATGATACTAATGCTCCTTTTCTACTCTATTTGAAATAAACTAATTGCTTCGTTTAATGAACGAGAATGTTCCATCAACTCCATTGATGCAGTTCCTAGACGCTCCGCCAATTGCTTCTGTTGCAAAGTTGACTCATTAACTGATCGATTCACGGCACTCGATTCTTCTGAAACGGCAGAGATATTCTCCACCATATCAAGCGTAACCTTTTTCACCTTATCAATCTCCTGCATCTGATTAGAAATCTTATAGATGCAGTCCATCATTAACTCGACTTGTTGGTTAATACCATCAAACATACTTACCGTATGCTCTAGGGCCTTCTTTTGACCATGCATACTATCACCCGCCCCAAGAGAAACCTTAGCCAAATGATCCATACGGTTTTGAATCTGCAAGATAGTTCCTTGGATTTGAGAAACTGCTTCTACCGACTGTTCCGAAAGTCTACGAATTTCGACAGCTACAACGGCAAAACCTTTTCCCGCACTACCTGCTCTAGCAGCTTCAATCGACGCATTTAAAGAAAGTAGATTTGTCTGTGTCGCAATACTGTTAATCAATTGAATGACTGTTCCGATTTGTTTTGATTCCTGTTTTAGTTCAGACATCTCCTCAATCATTCCACCCATAATTGATTCTGTATATTCCGATTTTTGCTGTAATTCATCAACAACCATTACACCCTGCGATACCACCTGACCTGCTTGAGTGGCAATCTCCGCCATCGTTTGCGCACTGTCTGTAACTGCCTCTACCATTCCGGCTAGATGATCCATCTCAAGCTGACA
Organism: Anaerosporobacter sp.; assembly: GCF_031551385.1. Lineage (GTDB taxonomy): Bacteria > Bacillota > Clostridia > Lachnospirales > Lachnospiraceae > Anaerosporobacter. Next base: position 21,656 of record NZ_JAVBNS010000108.1, on the reverse strand, counting down.
TTCAATAATCGTATTTACCTGTTGCTCAGCCCCTTGTTCAAGTTCAGCAATGGAATCATTAATCGATGTAGAAAAACTTTGTATGTTCTGAGCGACCTGATTCACCTCTGCCGAAGACTCTACTACATCATCGACAACCTGATTTGTCTTTATCAGTAGACCTCTCATCCCGACAAGCATCTGATTTATGCTTGCAGAAAGCTTTCCAAATTCGTCCTTTCGCTTTGTCTCAACTTGCACGACAAGATTTCCACCCGCAGCCTGCTTAGCAGATTCCATCAACTGATAAATAACCTTATTCATACCAGCAAGAATGAATCCAACCAATAAGGCAACAATGACTGCAGCAATTGCCACCATAGCATAAGTAATCGTCTTTATTTCTTTCTCACCATCGAGCAAGATTTCCTTTGGCAGCATACTGTAAACCATTAACTTCGAGCTTCGTAAATTCGCATACAACAGTACATATTCCTCGCCATTTAGCGCTAGCTCACAGTTTCCATACTCTTCATTTAAAGATTCTATTTTTTCTCGACCTTCTTCAATTGGCAAGGATTCCCCGTTTTCCACATGTGTAAGCTTTTTATCATCACATGTCCACAATACGGTTTCACAAGTGTCTTCCAAATTAATTTCAGCCAAGATTTCATTTAACTGCTTCTGTCCAATATCCAAAAACACATAGCCTATAATTTCTCCTGATTTGTTTGTAATGCCCCTTACTAGTGTCAAAGCGTATTGGAGGCCATTACTTTGTACTACGCTATCAAGATAAGCATGTTTACCTAGCCAGATATATTTCTCACCACTCGCTTCAAGTTCTGCTAGTTCTGGTGATGCTAACAAATCACTATAACGATATCCCTGTGAAATGTAGGAAGAGCTCAATATACTTCGACCATTTTTTGCAAATATACTAATTCCACTAATATACTTATCTGTACTAAACACATTTAAAACATTCTTATAGATTTCGTTATACGCATTATATTCCTCTGTCGAACCAGTCACATATGCATCACCACAATATTTTTTTATTAAATTATCAGAGGCAAGCTGTGCTGATTTGGCTTCTTCATCGGTCAACAACAGATTCAAATAGTCCTTTGCAGTCTGAATGGACTGCGTTGCTGAGCTTTTGAATTTTTCAACAATGATGTCCGATGATTTTCGACATGTAATAATTCCTAATAGTAGGATTAAAATAATTGGAATCGAAAATGCCAACAGCATCGTAAAGCGGATGCTGTGAAACATTTGTTTATTTAACTTAAATCGTTGGGGGTTTTTATTTTTCTTTAATATTTTATTTTTTTTCATACGCATCACCGTTTTTCTATTTAACTGCTCCATCTGAGACACCGTTAATAATAAATCGCTGCATAAAGAAGTACAAAATCAACGTCGGTAATGCAACAAAAACAATCGCAGCCGACATAAGTGGCCAATCCGCCATTCGGTCACCAGCAAATGTATTCAACGCTGTTGCAACCGTCCTTAAATTGGATTTTGGCATGTACATATATGGTGTAAAGAAATCATTATAAATACTCAATACTTTTAATATCACACAAGTAGCAATTGCTGGCTTCATCTGTGGCAGGATAATCGACCAGTACACTCGGAAGCGGGAGGCTCCATCTAACTTCGCACTTTCATCTAACGCAAATGGAATCTGGCTAATAAACTGTAAGAAGATATAAATCTGCATAATATCTGTTCCGATATAAAGCAGCATTCCCGCTAGTCTAGTATTGAATAGCCCAAGGTTCTTAATTAAGGTAAATGTTGCAATCGTAACTGTCATCCCTGGAATAAAAGTTGGAATCAGAAACAATATAAACATCAACTTTTTCAAGCGGAATTCAAATCTTCCCAAAGCATACGCTACCATTGTTCCGACTAAAATTGAAACTGGTACACTAACACAAATCAAAATTGCTGTATTAATAAATGCCATGCCGTATTTACCGCTAATAAATGCTGTTACATAGTTCTGGAAGTTCAATATCTTTTCAGGGAAACTATATACCCCATTCATCATATATTCCGCATTTGTTTTCAACGAAATGTTAACAATGATTAAAAGTGGCGCGATTACTAATATCAAGAATATAATTAGTAGTACATACGCCATAACACGTCCGAATGGACTAGAGATAATAAATGTGTCTTTAATTTCATCCTTGTTTTGCTGTCTTTTTTCTTTCCAACGTTCTATCAATTTGCTTCACCTTCCTTTAAGAATACTTTCTGAACTACCACTAACAGCAAGATAATTCCAAGTAGCATTACTCCCATTACGGCTGCTTTGCCATACTTACGGAAACCAAATGCAAGTGTCAATGTCTTAGTAATAAATGTATCTGTTCGTCCATTCGGGCCACCCTTTGTAATCATATACGGCTCAAAATACGCTTGGAATGCACCATTAATACTTAGTAGTAAAGAAATCTTGAACATTCCTTTGATATTCGGCATTGTAATACGAGTGATCGTCTGCCAAAATCCTGCTCCATCTACTCTTGCGGCTTCATATATTTCAGAAGGAATTGACTGTAAGGCAGCAATGAAGATAACCATAGTAAAACCAACATATTTCCAGAAGCTGATAAATGCTAACGAAAAGTTTGACCAATAACTTGTCCCTAAGAAATGAATCGCCTTATCGCCAAGCCCAAGCAATCCTAATATGTAGTTAATTGGAGAGTTTGTGAAATCATATAGGTAGTTAAACATAAATACTACTGCAACACCGTTAATGATGTAAGGCATAAAAAGTACTGCTCGAAAGAAGTTCTTTTTCTTCAAATTACAATTTAATATTATTGCTAAGAACAAACCAATAAACTGTTGCATTAGAGCTGTAATAATATATGCACCATTATTAGCAAATACCGTCCAAAGATCCTTTTGCCCGATAACCTCTTTGTAATTGCTAAATCCAACATAGTTATAGCTGCTTGATAAGCCATTCCAATCTGAGAAACTAAGCTCAAACAGCTTAACCAGTGGATAATAGCTAAAAAGTGCTAGTAATATAACTGGTACAAACAGGAATATAAAGACTGTTACGCCGTCTTTTCTTTTATTATTCATACATATCCTTCCTTTGCTTTAGATTTAGGGTGCAAAAAGGCTGCCGACTTCACTACAAACGGCAGCCTTTTTGCTTACTCTTTTCTTATTTTTGAGCTGCCACCCATTTTTCATTCCAACCATCTAAGATAGACTGTGCTGCGGCATCATCCTTTTCCATTACGTATGTCATTAATAATGACTGTTCATCTAGTTCAATTTTATTTCTTAATTTATCAAATTCCGGATCAGTAACCTCATTTTCTACTGCTGAAACACCATATGATAATAATTCAGCAACAAAGGAATCTTGAATTTTAGAAGTCTTGTCTGCTGGTAATGTACTAATTGCTTTGGCATGACGGCCATCTTCCAACATGAATTTTAGGTATGCCATTGCTAACTCTGGATTCTTACAATCTTTTGAGATTCCATAGCTCTTACCACTTGACATATACACACCCTTTGAACCGGGGTATGGGAACATTCCAACGTCTTCCGCTGCTGCGCCACCTTCTACGATTTGAGCTGGTAACCAACTTTCAGAATAGTACATTGCTGTTTTACCAGAAGATAAATCAACCTTTAATTGATCCCAGTTTGCTGACATGATATCTGCTTCTAAGAATCCCTTTTGATATAACTCACGAATTGTACCCATTGATTCCACCATTGTTGTATCAAAAATCTCATTGCTTCCTAAGTAAAGGTTCTTTCCTTTGGCATTGCCATTTATGTTGATTTGTGCAATATCCCAGCCTACCCAAGGGTAAATTGGCCAAACATCTTTAAATGCAGTTCCAACTGGTGTAATTCCAACTTCTTTTAATTTTTCACAAACAGTAAAGAATTCTTCTTTTGTCGTTGGAACCTCTACTCCTGCTTCACGAAATGCTGCCTTGTTATATACAAACCCTGCATAGTTTACACTATCTGCAATTGCATAGATTTTACCATCACTACCAGTATTCTGTGTTGAGAAATAGATATCGTCCCATTTAATATCCAAACCATCTAACGGTAAGAAATAGTCATCAAGTGTATCTGTTGTCATTCCGTCAATTACTAAGAAAATGTCTGGTGCTTCACCAGAAGATACTCTTGTAGATATTACGGAATCATAATCTTTAATTCCTTCATATTCGATTGTTGTTCCTGGATGTGCTGCCATAAACTCATTTGCCATAGCTGCCAATGTAGTATCTACTACATTCGTCATATTCGTTGCAATTACGATTTTACCACTTAGCGTGCTTTCCGTTTCATTGTTATTTGTGTTGTTATCTACGTTTTTATCTTCCGTACTAACAGCTTCTGAATTTTTAGTTTCCTTGCCTTTGTTCGGATTTGTTCCACATGCTACCAACATCGTGCATGCCATAATACCACATAATACACTCACCATTTTTTTCTTCATATAGTTTTCTCCCATACTTTTTATTTGTATTTAAGATGCATCTTGTATCTTTATTATACACAGGTTCTTTTTTAAATAAAATTACCGTGCTTTGTATTTCTATGCAAGTATTTAGTTTGAACCTAAAAAAAGATGCCGTTTAAATAGGCATCCTTTTCGAGTTAACACACTGTATTACGATATTCCTTTGGTGACATTCCTATCTTTTTCTTAAATGCCCTACCAAAAGAAATGGCATCTTCATAGCCGACCATATTTCCGATTTCATATACCTTTATCGTTGGATCAAGCAATAACTTCTTCGCCATATTGATTCGAACATTCAATAGATATTCTGAGAAATTCACATCAGTTTCTTTTTTAAATAGATTTGAAAAATAAGATGGATTCAATTCCACATGCTCCGCCACTTGATTTAAAGTAAGCATCTCCATATAGTGTTGCTCCATATACGCTTTTGCAATTTCAATCCTACTTTCGCTGCGGCTTTCCCGTTCTGCTTTCATACTAAGAATTAGTGTCTTCGATGCTGAATATAGTCGTTCTTTCATTTCATCAAATGTCGTCACATTACGAATGAAAAATTCATATTCCAACTGGCTACCAGTTAATGCTGTCTGAAAATCTTTGACATTCAAGATTAGGTACTCGATGATTAATCGCACATGTTTTCTAACTTCCTCTGGGTTACGTCTACGTAGTGAATTAAAGATATCATCAAGTTCATGCTTAATTCCAACATAGTCACATAATTCAAAAGCTCCACTTAACCGTTCTCTATTCCAATCAAAGTCTGCTACTGGCACAGAACCTAATGTCTCACGGTAATGGATAACATTTTCACAGCCTGCATAAAGGCAATGCTCCACTGCGGATATTGACTCTTGATACATCTGAGAAAACCGTTCCATATTATCATATACGTCACTCACGCCCATTGTAAATGTTACCGACTCACTTAACGGTGTATTCTTTATATATAGATAGTATTTATCAACTGCTTCTGCCACTTCTGTTTGCTTCAGTGCACTTACAAAGATAATGATACGATTGTTTTCTGTAAAGCAAAGAATTCGAAATTTTTGATCCAGCGAAAAGATGTTTTTCAACTTAACCAATGATTCCTCCATAATATGCTCATAATAATTTTGTTCGTGAAAATTCTCCAATCTCTTATTCACTTTCAAAGCCATAACTAAGCTGGCCACTCCACGTTCCAGATGTAATGCTTGTAGAATTTCTTCGAATTCTTCTTCTGTTTGGTATTTTCTATGCGCTAACTGAATGAGATATTTTTTAACCAGATTTCGTCCATCGGAATCTCCATACATATTATCTCTAGTTTCATCTTCGATTTTCTTTTCGATTTTTTTCATCAAATCCAAGAAATCTTTTTTCACAATTGGTTTTAGTACATAATCAATTGCTCCGTCCATAAATGCATTTCTAACGTAGTTATAATCATCAAAGCCACTGAGTACCACAATTTTAACCTGTGTGTTAAATTTGCGAACCTCTCTGATAAGTTCCAACCCATCCATAATCGGCATTCTGATATCCGTTAAAATCAAGTCGATGTCTTGAGCTTCTTTGATTTTCTCCAGTGCTAATTCTCCGTCTGAAGCCTGTCCAACAATTTCATAATCTTCCCCGCTCGTTTCTATAATCTTGCTGATACCCGCACGAATTATCGGATCATCATCCACCAAAAACAGTCTCAATTCCAATCAACTCCTTCTCTGTTTGTAACTTTAATTATAGCAGAAACGCTTGTATTTACAATTAGTTTTTTGTATACTAATGCTATCAAATCTTGCTCATATAGCGATTCAATACGGAGGTAACATATGGCTTTCCATCAAGACAAAAAATCTAATACCCATTTTCCACACCTTCGTTTTAATGACCTTTCCATCTTTGCAAGGCTTTCTTTTATAATCATTTTCGTTTTTATCGCAATTGTAACACTTTCTTTCACTAACTTTATCAATTACAAGTCAGATACTGAGAAGAATATTAAGAAGGAAATTCTACAAACAAATCGCCAAACAAACGAGAAAATTGACGATTATCTAACGGATCTTGACAAGATAACTACGTTTCCCTTAACTCATAAGCAAAATAATACGAACTATATCAATGAATTATCCACGTTCAATACTACAAGTGTTTCCACTCTTGATTTTCAAAAATTGAACGAGCAAATGTTTAATGATATTATGACTTACAAATCAGCCTTGAACTCATGCTATATATTCAACCTAAGTGGTGCTGCTGATTATAAAGTAAAAGTACCCATCTACAAAGCCTTTAATCCTACCGAAGAGGATTGGTTTCAAGAAACTGTTGATAGCTTCGGAAAAGCTCGTATTGTTGATACCTATCTGCTTCCTCATACAACGGACAATAAGACGCACTATGTCTTTGGTGTTGCTCGTGGCATTGTAAAATATCAAGAAGCTCAAGTAATGGGTGTTCTATTAATTAACACAGACATTTCCTATCTTCGCAATGTCTGTCAGAATATGAAATTATCCGCAAACAACCACATTCTTATTCTCAGTGGTGATAAAGTGATTTATGACACGAACGAAGAAAACATCGCTCTAACTGCTGATGAAAGCATTCTTGCACTCGATTTTCCTGCAGGTGATGAAGTGGTCGATGCTACATTTCAGAATCAAAAAGTCTATATCTCCTCCATTCTTTCAGATTACTCTGGATGGAGAATTGTAAATATTATTCCTACCGTTGATTTATATGGCGATATAAACCGAATGCAGTTTTCAACGTTTTTGATTTCTTTGATTATCCTTTGTATCACGGTTTTCCTCATTATTATTATCAGTCGGCAGATTGTCCTACCAATTCGAAAGTTGAAAGCACTTATGAGTCTTGCTGCTTCTGGTAACTTTGATAACCAGATTAAAATAGTAACAAAAGATGAAATCGGCAGTCTGGCAACCTCCTTTAACCATATGATTGTCAAAATCAATAACTTGATTCAAGAAGTCTACCTTACTCAAATTAAGCAAGGCGAAACAGAACTACAGATGCTACAATCGCAGATTAATCCGCATTTCTTATACAACACACTGGAATCCATCAGTATGATGGCAACAATTAACGATGACCCTACAACATCAGAAATGGCTAGTGACCTTGGACAAATTCTCTATTATGGAATTAGTAAAAACAAAACGGAAGTCTCCTTAGAAGAGGAACTTTCCATCTTAGGACGCTATATTCACCTTCAGGAAATCCGTTTTCATGATTCCTACTCCATTCAGATTGATGTCCCTGCTGAGTTATATTCCATTACAATCATCAAACTAATTCTTCAACCCGTTGTTGAGAATGCAATTTATCATGGCATGAATACCATTAGAACTGGTGGAAAAATCATGGTTACTGGCTATCAAGAACATTCCACCCTCTTTCTTATCGTATCGGATAACGGAAAAGGAATGGATTCAACTACAGTTAAAAATCTCAATGACTACATCAATGATAAGAACGATACATTCAAAAGTATCGGTTTAAGAAACGTCAATAAGAGGTTGAAGCTTCGTTATGGAGAATCCTACGGATTGACAATCGCTAGTGATGTTTCTAGCGGAACAATTGTAACGATTACACTACCCGTTATCGAGTAAGCACGGCATGTCTGATGGTAAACTCTCATGTAAAGTGTAACAACCTAAATAACTTTGTCCTATAAATATAGAACTTTAAAGAGCCACAGTGTTTCTTGTCTTAGCTAAGACATTGCCACTGTGGCTCTTTCCATCTACAATATTATCTTACTGTTACACTCTTCTTACTACTCCATTCACCGTAAATCTTAGTCTTACCAACAAGCTTATACTCACGAATCTGAACGTAATATTTTACTCCCCTCTTTAGCTTGAATATCTGTTTACTCGTGATGCTATTTGAAGGTATCAATACTATTTTTGCGTTTTTCACATCATCCGTATAATATCTAATTTGGTAACCACTAGCCTTACTATCCTTCTTCCAGCGAATCGTAATACTGTTTTTCTCTGATGATTTCGCACTGTTTAGACTAGCCTTTTTCGGTTTTACCATAATATTAATTCTTATAATTGCTGCATTATAGTTCTTGTTTCCAGCCGCCTTAATTGTAATCGTCGCTTTACCACTACCCTTTACCATCACTTTACCGTTTTTATCAACGGTCACAACACTTTTATCTGAGGAATCGTATGTAATACTTCCCTGTCCTTTTGCTGATAAGGTAAATGCTTTGTTGCCAATCACTTTTTCATAGGTACTTTTTACGCCAGTAATTTTGTTTGCCGCTTTTTTTATTACAACCTTTACCAACTTCGTATTCATAGTTGCTGTTGTCATTCCATTTGCCATTGCATTGCTATTCATAACTTTACAGAAATAATATGTAGTTCCAACAGTATCCGTTGATGGCGTGTAGGATTGGCTATTTGCCTTTCCTATTGCCACTGCTCCCACAATACTGCTTTCCGTATTTTGATACCATTGATAACTCAATGTTCCTCCATCAGATACTGTTGCTGATACCTGTAATGCATTGGCTGCTTGCTTATATTCATATGAGGCATCTGTTGGCTGATTGATAACAACTGGTTCTTTGGCATTCACCATTTCTATATTTCTTGATTCTTCTTGTTTCTTTGGCTCTTCTGGTTTTACTGGTTCTTCAGGGTTTTCTGGGTTTTCTGGTTCTTCTGGATTCTCAGGTTCCACAATATCCCCAGTACGTTTTAAAATCAGATTATCCATAAACAATCCAAGACTTTCAACCGTACCGCTTATTACTACTTCCAATTTACCATTTCTAACCTCAATATTTTCAATTGTCACCGTCACGTCTTGACCTGAGCTTAGCTCGGAAATTACCTCTTTCGATTCCGCTCCTGCTGCCAGTAACACTGAGCTAACCTTTGCGCCATCTAGCAGTCTCATATCCGCACTCAAGCTATAAATGCCTGTCTCCAAATTAGTAACTTCCTGCTTCACCAAAAATGTGTATGGATTGCCTGCATATGCTACCAGTCTGCCATCCTCACCCTTTAGTGGCCAGTAACCATCTCCACCATCATAGGTATATTCAAATTCTGTTGGCAGATTTGGCCATTCTTCCTCAGTACTCGTAAAATCACCATTTTTCACAAAATTAGCAACTGGTTTTGCTTCCTCTTTATCCTTCTCTAATAGATATAACACAATGTTTTCAACGGCAAAGGTTGCACCATTGGCATCCGTTGGCGCTGATACATAGTAGCAGATTGTTACTTGATGATCTGTTACATGAATGCTGTCACCTAATTTATAATTCTGCCAAAAAGCATCTTCCGTATCAATTGGTTTTGATTTCACTTCGACTTCTGCTGTTTTGAGTGCCATTTGCACGTTATTCATATTACTCTTTGCTTTAATATCATTTCCTAGCGTATAGATTCCGTTTTCAAGTCCAGTAATTGTATAGGAGAATGTCGCAGTAAATGCTTCTTGCGTCCATGCCACTAGACCACCGTCTTCCGTCCATGGAGAAAAACCGTCAAATACCCAGCCTGCAGTTCCATTCGTTCCAAAGTTCCAGTTCCAAACTTCTTCTCCGTCTTTTGCCTGTGCATTGCCCTCCACATTTAAAGCAATTGTAATACTATTCGTCTCTGTAACTGCTGTGCCATTCGGATAGTAGAAGCCTGCCTTTACAATTAGATTCTTATTGTTAGAAACTCCTGATTCCGCAGTTAACTCGTAACTCCAATTGCCGTTTTCATCAACTGGCACGTTAAAGCATTTGTCACCAATCGTTACTGCGGCTGAACCTACATATTCTGCCGTTCCACTTATGACATATGGGAATGTAGTGATTGTTTCATCAGCAGAGTTATCCAAAGTGACATTCGACTTTGTCTCTAAATCATCAACATAATTCGCACCCTTAATATCATCAAAATACAATACTCCGCTAGTTACACTACCATCTTGATTACTGTAAATTGATACTGACTTTAGATTCTGGTTGTAGTCAAGAACATGTCCACTGCCAGCCCATGATTCTTCTGCAAAATCTCTAAATGGCATATACATGACGCCTGCTCCCTTTGCCGTCAATCTGCCTGTATAAGAGAATGTCGAAACATCGGTCTCTACCTGTAGTTTAATCTGGTTTCCGGACCCATCTGATTCACACCAAAGCATAAATCCGTCATATCCAGACAAGTTTAATAAATCCATCTTCTTCGTAGCTCCAGCATATCCTTTTCCTGCATAATTATATGCGATTTTAAGTCCATAGCTACCTTCTGATTTATGAGCAGAATCCAATGTCATATCGAATGTTCCACCGTTGGAATTTACGGTATACATACTTTTTAATAAATTATTTGAGCCACTGTACTCTTCAAAATTATCCACCTTCGTTGATGAGCTTACATAAACACAATCCAAATATACTGCACTCATTTCTTCATCTTCTAGGGTATAGTTTAAAGTCACACCATAGTTTCCTGTATATTTATTATTCTGATTTAGTTCAACACTTCCAGTAGTAACACCTGCTGACTCCTTTTCTCCAATCAAGAAAGCTACATCAGTGATATTCTTTCCAGCCATTGCTCCATTTTCACCACTACAAGTAAATTCAGAGAAACTAAATTTAACCATAGTTCCCTTAGTTGACGATAAGCTATGTGCTTTACTTAGCCAGCATCTACCCTGTTCATCTACTAATCCAATTCTTACTGAGTTGCTAGTTCCATCACCCTTAATCCAAGCATATAAAGAATCATATTCTGACAAATCCTTATTACCAATTGATTTTAAGAACTGAATACTATTATCCTTTTTGCTGATGGTATACTGCTCACTGATTTTAGCATTCATACCAAAATAGTACTCACCATCTTCCAATGTATTCTCTGGTGATTTTAATGCTAACGGAATAGACTTTGTTCCCGATGATAGTTCAACGGATTCTAAAATTAGATTTCCTGCTGTTGTCTCTGGATAGGTAATTCGTAGTACTCGAATCTTACTAGATACATTTAAATCACCATATATTTTTTGAGTATAATCTCCTACCGTCTTTGTTTCAAGAACTGCCGCTGGTTGAAATACTACTCCATCATAGGAATATTCAACTTGAATTTTTGCATCGCCTTTTTCATATGCAATCATTCGATATGCATTGATATCGTCGCCAGTCTTGTAAATTAAACTTGCTTCTTTTCCATTAATATTTTGTAGCCCTGTTTTACCACTTACTTCTCCAATTGCTAGATTACTACTCTTTGACACATAGTATGACTCTACTGATTCACCAAATGAATTGTCCTGAATCATTGCATTCTTTTGAATCTCGCCACCCTCTGCTTGAGTACGATAGGAATTACCATCGTTGTGATATTCCAGTTTGATTACATCTAATTTACATTGACTCTCTCCAACCAAATAAATTCGTGTATAGTAATACTTTGTCACATCTGATATTCCTGTTACTGTATATTCCTTTGAGCCACCAATATGATTGACTGTTACTGGAACATATGTAATATCATCGCTTGATACATAGACTTGTGGTGCTGCCTCTTCACTAACTTCACTAATTGCTGTGATGCTGATTCGATTTACTGGTATCTTTGCAGCATATCCAATGTATCCTGAACTGTCACTTTTATTAACAATAGAACTACTTGATACTTCAATGTTTGCTGAATGGTCATAGCTATATACATTTCTGATTTCCGTTGGATTTGCATCTGTGCTTGATACTGCAATCATATCTAACTCATCTTTCACAATGTGTTTTGCACTCTCTACAGTAACAATATTCGACCATAATCCAGTGCCACTTTCATTACAAGCTCTTAGGCGATAGGAATACGTCTGACCTGTGATTGCTGTTTCATCATGATAACCAGCAATACAATCGTGTCGTTTATCTTCCCAGTTACGTCCAGAGTCATACACATAATCCGTTTCATCGGCAATTGTTATCCACACTTCATTACCTGCACTCTCATTAACAGTTCCATCGGCTCTTTGAATTTCATACCAAGAACCACCTACTACGCCACGCCATTTGATATCACCAACACTAGTAATGTCATAAAGAAGTGGTGCTTCTTCGCTCTCTGGTGCTGGAATCGGCATGTTTTTGGCCATCTCATAATCTGTTGCTATGCCATTTGCAACCAAGGCATATGCGTAAATCGTTCTGATAATTTCAGTTTCTCCGTAGTACTCGCCAGAAGGAAAACCCGGCCAGTGATAGGCTGCCCAATAGCCATCTTCATCATGAAAATAGTAACCATAACCATCTTTGTGCGCTCGCAAACTCCACATCATAATTCCATTCGTTCCATGATCCACACCTGATTGAAATACTGGAATAACGTCTTCCGCTTTTATCTTTGCACCAAACTCACCTAATATAAATGGATATCCTGCTGTGTGTGCTGCCTCCGTATCATCTGCACATCTTGTCGCATAATTACCTTCATAGTAGTGTGCCCCTAATATATCTGCCGGATTTTCTGTACGTGATTTCTGTGTCGTTGACATTCTACCATCAAGTATCAACTGCTTTACATCTTGGGCTTTGATGTGTTCAACAATTGTCTTGTTCCATGATGTTAAAACATCATCGTAGGCTAACTGGTTGTTCTGATTTCCACCAATTTCATTACCAGTTTCCCAACATAAAACAGCTGGATCATCTTTGTATTTTACACCTGTTATCGAATTTGTACGATCCATTAGATGCGTTATCATTTGCTTAAAGTAATCAATGCTTGTTTCATCACTGTAAAACTCCCATGCCCAGTTTTGGAACGCATTTGCACTTGGCTTATACTCCGCTGCCTTGTCATGTGCTAACCAAACATATCCGTCCATACCACCAACCCAGTGCCAATGATCCACTAATGGAACAATTAAACGGACTCCTACTTCGTTACAGTACGCTAGTAACTGGTCTAACTCATTCAATGCATCTTCATTAAATGTCAAGTTTCCACTTCCATCAACTCCAGTTACATACGCAAGCCCATCATTGCTTCCATTTGTCACAGGTATCGTATAAGAACGAGTTACATTCCCCCCCATTGCCTTAATCGTCTTTATCGCATTCCTCTGTTCCCAAGCACTATCACTCGTCGCCTGCGGATAATTTAACGACACAAACTTCAACTCTTCCGTTCCATCCATTAACTTTGTTCCGTCAACGGTTATGTAATTATCAAATACAGAATTTGATACAATGCCGTTACCCACTGGTGGTTCTGCTGCCGTTACTGTGGTAATTGTAGCCCCCAATGACGATAGTGACATCACTACTGCTAATGCCACTCCAAGAAATTGCTTCACCTTTTTTCGCATAAATATGCTCCTCCTTTATTTACCAAACCTTTAGAATCCCAATGTCAAATGGTTAAAAACACCATAAACAACAGATAATATTTATTCATTCATCAATTTACCTGTACTTGTGTATCAATAGACTAGACTTGCAAAACTTCATTATCTATCTTGCTTCTTCGTTGCTGTCCTATAATTAAGAAATGATAGCGAAACACCTATAGTACTTCTTAGTGTGTATATCTACAACCCAGGAAGGCGAGGCATGGACGCCGAGCCAGCCCGAGCTGAGGCAGGATGCCGAATCGAGGGCGTTTCCGTACACTTTCAATAACTGCCCTTACACACTTAGAAGTACTTAGGTGTGTAGCGTGTTTCGTATTATAGGGCAGCAACGGAGAAGCTATTAAAACTTAGTAAAGTTTTGCATCAAAATCTATAGTACACAAGTACATCAATAACCTATAAATGAATAAATATTTACCTGAATTTCGGAAGCTTATTTCTAACAACCGTATTGTTGGCTTGATACAGCTCCTGAAGTTCCGCATTACTATTATGCGAAAACGTTAACTCCGCCCAACTCATAACCAAACACCACCTTGGCTGTGACAGTAATTCACTAGAAGTTGGCAACTTATCACACTCCCCAATTGCCATTAATTTGTCACCCGTTATGGCAAGTGCCAAATTATATTTATAGTTCGTAAAATAATCTTCATTATATATATCAACAGCAAAGATATCCCAGTAACCCTCTCCCGGATTGTAATCATTCCAGTCATAAGATAGATCCTGCATATCCCATACCCAGATAGTATTGTCCAAACCCTTTTCTTTTTCTAAGTAATCTCTTGTCAATCGGTATAATGCTGCTGTTCCATTCTCACCAGTTCTACCACCCCACCAAAACATAGCTTGATTCATCTCGTGAAATGGTCGAAGCAGTACTGGCACTCCATTTTCCTTTAGAAATTGGATATAAACTGCATATTCATCTAATCTTGTTTTCCATATTTTATTCAAATTACCGCCATTCGTAATTAGGCTACTCCACTGGTTATCAGACAACTTACTGCAAACGCCTCCCTCCCAGCAGCCAACCTCCGCTTGCGTCGGCGGCGTAACATGAAACATCAGTTGTACAATCAAACCACGTTCCCACCAATATTTACATTCATATACCATCTTCCATCGATTTGCGACATCTGCCGCCTCAAACAAAAAGTCTCCACTCCAAAATGCTGGGCACTGTCCTGTGACCGCGCATGCCTGCAATGTCTGCATAGATGGTTCTGCATTTGGCTCTCGATTATGAATTCCAAGAACCGTCTTACTACCCTGAATTTCATAAAGATAATCCAGTACTTTTTCCTTTGCTTCTGTTGCAGATAATATGTGTTTTGTTTCTTTGTAAGCAAGATCTTCTTCTAAAATCATACATTCTCCTCTTCTTTCATTTCTTTTTATGTACACCCAACTAAATGATAGCATAAACTAGAACCGAAAAAATCTGCACCGTTTTGGTTTCTTCTGCATTTCTTTAGATAACACAAAAATAGGACGAAACCAGCTCATTCTAACGCTGATTTCGTCCTATCTTAGTTTAAAATATTTAATTATGTTATTTTTTCAACTGAAATTGTTCCGTCAGATCTTTCAGTCTCTGCGCATATTTTGCTAGTTTCGTACTGTCCGTAGCACTTTGACGAGATGCCTCTGTTGTCGTCTGGATTACATCTGAAATATCATCAACACTTTGAGTCAGTCCAACTAACGCATCAGATTGCACAACAATTGACTCCGATATGTTTTCGATTGTTGTGGATATCTGCTCCGTATTCCCTATGAACGAAGTCAAGATATCTCCTGTCTGTGCAGTAATTTGAGCACCATGATCCACTGCCTCTTGTGTTCTCTTTATTAATGCTCCTGTGCTTTTTGCTGCCTCTGTACTCTGTGCCGCTAACTTTCTTACTTCTTCTGCAACAACTGCAAAACCACGTCCCATCTCGCCCGCACGCGAAGCCTCAATGGAAGCATTTAAAGATAGTGTGTTTGTTCTTGATGCAATGTCACCTATTGTTTTGATGATTTTTTTTATCTCATCGGAACTGTTTCGAATGTCAGCCATAGCATCATTCATCTCCCCCATAATTCTATTGCAATTCTCTACTTCATTATGGGAAGATTTCGCTTGCTGACTTGCTGTCATTGCACTTTTCGCTGTAGCTTTTAAGTTATCCGAAAGCTCTACAAATATTGTAGATAATTCCGATACACTCTCTGCCTGAGATATCGCTCCTTGAGATACCGCCTCTGCACTCTCTTCCATGTGATTCGAAGCTTTTGCCACCTTTGCAGAGGCATCATCTATGCTTAGTAATGTCTTATTAAGGAAATCACCAATTTGGCAGATTGATTCTTGAATTGGCATATAGTCGCCTTTAAACTGTCTCTTCGGTCTTGCCGTTATATTTCCTCTCGACATTTCCGTAAGGACGTTATCGATATCGCTTATTACCGCTCTAAGTTCTTCTATAAATATTTGAATTGATTTCGCCAGTACACCAATTTCATCTTCAGATTGGTAATCGATTTCAACACTTAAATCACCACTTGCTAATCTCTTCGCTACTTCTGACATATATAGAATCGGATTTGTCATTCTTGTTATCTGCTTCTTCATCATTGTAACTGCAAATGCTGCAACTATGACAGATACTACTATCACTAAACCAATTACTTGATATACAACTGACATTGCCTTACTTTTGCTTTGCAATGTAATTACCGACCAGTATTCTGACTCTCCTGGAAGTTTAATTGGCGTATAACTTACGTAATACGTCTTTCCCCCATCTGTAATCTTTCCTATACCGGTCTGTCCAGCCATAACATTTTCAATAACGTTCTTATATCCCTCCGAAATTGTAAAACTTTCTTCTTCCGTTACCACGGCATTATCCACTATCATTGCATTTCCTGCTTCATCTTTCTTAGAAACAGTACGTGTTAACGTCTTATAATTCTGCAAGGTCTCAAGATAAATGCTATCAGGATGAGCCATTACTACACCCTCGCCATCTATGATAAAAGAATATTTTCCATTCTTATTATCTGAAAATTGTTCCACTAATTGTTGGATATATTCCAACTTAATATCTGCTGCAAAAATCCCTACCATATCTTCCTTTTGATAAATAGGTGCAAATATTGAAGTACATGGCATATTCGTTGCCACGGAGTAATACGATTTAGAAACAAAGATCTGTTTCGTGTCCATCATCTGAGTAAACCACCATCTTGATTTACGATCACCAAGTTCACCCGATGAACGTGCTGTCTGTAATCCATCTGTTCCTTGTATGTACAAAAGCTCTAGATAATCATTTCGATTCACGCAGTCTTCTAATATTGGCGTCTGTGTCTGTCCATCCATTGGAGTTATACTTGGATTCACTGCAAGTTCTGTTACCAAACCATACGCTCCAGACACAAATGTCTCAACTGCCTGATCAATAAAATGAGATGTCCTACTAATTTCACTTTTCACCTGTTTATCATAGGCATTGTACAAAAGTAAAAATGTAATTAGCATTATAACAACAACTAAACTCGAAACAATAAACAATATCGTAGTAATTACTTGCGAAGAAATACTAGTTTTATTGTTTAACTTACTTCTTAATCGATTCCCCATAGGCTACGCTCCTTATCCAGTTTTCATATTCAGTAGTTCAACGCCTTTCTTTTCCCCTGTGCTTTTTGTATCTACTCTATACTCCTAAATTGAATGTTCCTATCAACTCATTCAAACTTTCCGCTTGCGCATATAGTTCTTCACTAATAGCAGAACTTTCTTCAGCGGTTGATGAAGTATCCTGTACAACACCTGAAATCTCATCAATTCCATCATTGACTTCATTCATTGATGTTGCTTGTCTTACAGAAGATTCTCTAATATCTTCAATTGATACAACAATTTCTTTGATATTTTTTAATACGTTATTTAATGATTCTGATGTGTTTGCTGCAATATCATTTCCGTTTTGAATTTCATCAATCGATGCTTGAATCAATGTCCTAGTATCTGTTGCCGCAGCTGCACTCTGCTCTGCTAATTTTCGTATCTCATCTGCTACAACTGCAAATCCTTTTCCTGCTTCTCCTGCTCTTGCTGCCTCTATCGCTGCATTTAAAGAAAGTAAGTTTGTTTGTGCTGCAATTTCTTCGATACTATTAATAATGTTTTCAATTTTTCTTGATGTATTACTGATATTCTCCATAGCTTGTACCATTGTTTCCATGGCTTTTTGACTTTCAGCAGCTTCCTTACCTGTTCTTCTCGCATCCTGACTTGCTACCTCTGCACGTTTCGCGTCTTCCTGTGCTTGTGATGTAAGACTTTCCATTGTCGCGGTAAGTTCTTCTACTGAACTCGCTTGGTTTGTTGCACCTTCTGCAAGGCTTTGTGCTCCTTGTGCCATGTTTTGTGCACCACTTTGTACTTGATTGGAAGCTTCAGAAATCTGACCTAATACATCAATCAAATTCAGTTTGATTCCTCGCATCGCCATAAGGATTGGATTAAAATCACCTACATACTGCTCAGTAACTTTTGATTTCACATCAAAATTCCCTGTTGCCATCTCACCTAGGCAGTATTGAATATCTGGAATAATAGTTTTAATCAGTTCAACTAGTTTTTTAATACTTTCTGCTAACACTCCATATTCATCCTCTGACTCATATGTGATTGTAGCTTGTAAATCGCCTGCAACTAACGCCTCTGCAACTTCTTCTAACTCATAAATTGGAGTAGTAAGAAGTTTTGTTAAAATGCGGCTCATATAAATTGTAATTAATAAGCTGAATATTGAAACTATAAATAAAATAGCAACAATTACATTTTTCCAAATCATAGATTGGGAATACTGTGTTTTTGCATTCTTGTCAGCATTTGTTCCTACTTGTTCAAAAAGAGCAATTGCTTTTTCTGCCTTTGGACCGTAATCCGTATGATATACAGCTAAAGCTTCTTCAATATTATTGTCTTTTGCTAGTTGTATTGCTCTAACTTCTGCTTCTGCGGCCGCTGTCATTGCTTCGTTAAGCTCTTTCTTTAGTGCATTTGCCCTCTCATTATTCGGCATATTCTCAATCATTTTGTTGAAATTCTCATTTAAAGAAACCAAAGCTTCCTCAGCAGTTGCTAATGACTGCTCTGTTATCGTCTCATCTTTTGTCGTTAATGAAACCATCACATTCTTAAGTGCCCTTTGAATATTCTCACGACAATTAAGTTGTAATACCACATTCTCATACGACTCATCATGAAATTGTTTTAAATTGTTCCCAACTACAAACAACCCGACTACCGCCGTAACAACTGATACAATAAAGCATGCAATAATAATTGTAAATACTCTATTTAATTTTTGATTAATCTTTAGATTCTTTAGTAATTTTTCCATTCTCTACTCTCCTTCTACATGTTTTCGTTTTTTCCCCGTACTTTATAGTGCTAAAATACTATTTACAACTTAAAGCAACCTCTCAAAAGAAATTATAACTCTAATTATAACTTGTTGCAAGATATATTGTTTGAATATTCTCATTTTTTCATTCTAATGTCTAATAAAAAGTCTAAACCCCATTTATTTACGGTTAAATCATTGTATTTTATTTACAACTGACAAAATTCGCTCAAATTTGCACCTTTATACGTGCAAATTTGAGCGAATAACAAACTATTCTTAGCGCTAAGACAAACGTTCAAACACCCCACTCACATTTATCTTTCCATATCCCCATATATTGTTCGGATATACATAATCTTTATCTCGCTGCGCTCCTCTAATAATTAAATGATTTATATTATTTCCTGTGATAGATGGATAGTTTTCTCTTGGTACAGCCCATTCCAAAATTATAGCTATGACTCCTGCTGTATGCGCCGCAGCTGCTCCTGTGCCTGTTAATGATCCATATTTTCCATTTGGCAGTGCACAGGTAAGCTGATATCCCGGTGCTGCAATATCAGGCTTTATTCCCCCTATCCTACTATATCCTCTACTAGAACCAATCAATATACTATCCGTTTCTTGATTATATGCAGTTACCGTAAGCGAATGTATTCCATTTCCTGGTGATGTAATTGTTGTATTTGGATCTGACTCTAAAAAATATGTGCCTCTTGATATCAGATATTCCGAAGGCAACCACGCATGAAAAGAAGCGCTTTCTCTTTCTATACTCTGAACTCGAAATCGCCAAATTCCTTGCATTGGATTCTGAAATCGAACTAGTATCAAGGGGTCTCCTGTCTCCTCTTCAAATATTATATTATTTACCCATACTCTTGTTTGATTAAAGACAAAATCATATCTATTACATATTCCTATCTTAGGGTAAATTAATTGCGTTGTTTCTCCTGTTGGTGCTGTTATTACAATTGCCAAACGGCTCGGCGTATCCGCCCATATCTCCAATGCAAACTCACTATCCCTACTGTCTATAAGAAGTTCAAAATCTTTATATTGGATCGCTTCTGTTACACTTCCATAATAATGTCTTCTTCTATTTCCCTCATTTCCTGCTGATACTGCTACCCCTGCTCTTGAAAGTTGTGCAATATAATTTAAGTAGCTACTTAATGCCCCTCGCCCATCGTGTCCACCTTGGCTACTTCCTAATCCCATACATATTGCAACTGGTTTACCACACCGTTGTGCAACAGAAAGTACATATCGAACCCCAAGCATAATATCGGATTCCTCAAATGCCATAGCTTCTTCTGGAATGCAGAAGAGTTTTCGTAAATTCTGTTTTGCTTGTTTTAGCTTAACTACAACTAATTCTGCTTCTGGTACTACACCACTAAAGGAATTTCCCAAATCTTGATTTCCCACTATGATACTTGCCATCGCTGTGCCATGGCCATCTTCATCTATGGAAGGCACGATTTCTAATGGATTTGGCGATTGCAGGGCTACATTTATCTCTTCTCTAGTAAACTCCGTTCCGAATGTAAATCCTTCTGGTATACTTTCTCCTTGAATACTTTGATCCCAAATAGACATTATCTTGCTTGAATTATCCGCATAGCAGAATGTCGGATGGAGGTAATCCACACCTGTATCTATTACTCCAACAAGTATACCTTGCCCATATAGTGCAAGGTATGGATTTCTCTGCACCTCACTAATATTAGATTTCTCTAAGCTTGTTGTAGATTGTGTCGTATATATGGATGGAAATCTATGATATGGATTTATCCCCACATCACAAAGATCTGGTTGTATAACTGGTATATTAAGTAAGGAATGCCGCTCATTTAAAAATGTAATATTCGTCCCCACATCATAGAAAGGTACGATACCATTATCAATAATCTGGTCATAGTAGTTTTCACTAAGGATTTCTTGCAATAAGATACCCCCACTTTGCATAGTTATAATAATATATGCTTTATTGCATTGTATATGTGACACCACATATCGCTTTTCTTAAACCAAAAATGAGCTTTCCAAAAAGATCTTTGGAAGCTCATTTTTATTTTTTGTATATTTTTTTATTTTTACGATTTTCTAAATATTCGTTCATAAACTCAGCCCAACTGTATTGCGCCATAAATTCGCCATGATACAAATTGATTGCTGATGCATCAAGTTTTATTCGGTATAAGTCACATTCCATTTTATCTGGTACTATTGCAATTCCACTGCGAACTCTCATAATAATATCTTCTGCGCCAGCATTACGAAATGTATGTGTTAGGTCA
>NZ_JAVBNS010000162.1:0-5455 GCF_031551385.1 Anaerosporobacter sp. | reverse complement strand
TAACATTTTCAAATATGAAGATTGAAATTAATGGTTTCACAGAGTTAGTGCAACTTATCGATGATGGTAACTTCTCAAACGGAATGGGGAATTTTGCGACAGAAGGAAACATTGTTGTAGATGCAGATACACAAAAATCTGCAAATATTACGATTACTAACGAAGGTTTAAAAGAAAGTGCAATTTTAAAAAGAGATGGATTAAATCTTGCAGCAAATCAAGGCTATGATATTAGTTTTGTGGCAGGAGCAAAACAAAGTAGAGATATTAAAGCTGTGTTAGAAGATGCAGCAGGTCAAGTAATAAAAGAAGAAGATTTTACATTAACAACAGATCCAACACAATATGCAATGCATGTTGATACAAAAGATGCAGTAAATGGTGCTACATTGAAATTTATGCTTGGAGGAACTGCTGATACTGTATATATGGATACAGTTCGTATGGATGTAACAGGATATACACAAGCAGCAGGAATTAATTTAAGTGCACATGATATAACAGGATTAAATAAACAAAATGCACCTATGATTAGTGAATCAGTGAATGCAGTAATTGGTGAAGACATTACACTTACATTCCCTGTGAATGTAAACTATCAAAATGCAATTGATTCCATTACTGTAAATGGAACAGAAGTATTTGGAACAGCAATGTGTTCTGTAGGTAATGGTGAAATTGTATTAGATCAATCTTTATTCTCTGTGGAGACAGGTAAAGACAGAGGAGTAGCAGATATCGTTGTAAAAGCTGCTTGGTATAAAGACACTGTAATTAAGCAAGTTGTATTCCCAAGTAATATGTGGAGTCTTACTTGGAAAGATGAGTTTGATAGAAATGGAAGTAACTTAGATCCTAAGAATGGTCTTGATCTATCAAAATGGTCTTATCAAACAGGTAATGGTGAAGCATATAATGTAGCGGGCTGGGGAAATCAAGAGTTAGAATATTATTCACAAGATAATATTAAGGTTGAAGACGGTATCCTTAAAATTGAAGCAAGAAAAGAAGATAAAGGTGGGATGAATTATACATCTGGACGTATTTGGACACTTCAAGATGATAAAAAGACACCATTATTCTCGCAAACATATGGTAGATTTGAAGCAAAGATTAAGATGCCAGGTACAGAAGGCAGTCAAGGATTGTGGCCAGCATTCTGGATGCTTCCTGTAGATTGTGAATATGGTGGTTGGCCTTTATCAGGAGAAATTGATATTATGGAGGCAAGAGGAAGAGAACCAGATCGAGTAGATGGTACGATTCATTTTGGTCAACCATATCCAAATAATCAAGCATTAGGTGATCACTATGTATGGGAAAACAATTCAGGTTCAATTAATGATTATCATGTATATTCTGTTGAGTGGCAACCAGGAGAGATTCGCTGGTACGTTGATGGAGATCTCTACTATACAGAGAATAACTGGTATAGCTTAGCTGGTGAAAATGATGTGGAATTTGCATATCCAGCACCATTTGACCAAGAATTCTATATTATTCTTAACTTAGCGATTGGTGGTACTTATGATAATCTTCGTATTCCAGATGATTCTGTAATACCAGCAGAGATGTTAGTAGATTACGTAAGAGTTTATGAATATAACGGAGAGTATAGTGAACCAGTAAAACCAGTATTAGATAAAGAAACAATTCCAGCTGGTGCGAAAGTTCCCAATGCAGATGGAGATTATATCGTAGATCCAGGATTTGATAGTGTAAGAATTATTAAAGATTATGAAACAATACAAGATCCAGTAGGATGGAATTTTGCTACACTACCTGATTTTGGAGGTGCTGCAACATTTACAAAAGTTGAAGAAGATGGAACAACATTAGGAAAAATCGATATTAGCAATAGTGGTAATGCTGCATATTCGATTCAGTTAATACAGAATATTCCATTAGTAAAGGGACATTACTATAAGATTAGTTTTGATGCAAAGGCAGAGAAGAGTAGAGAGCTATCAATTAAATTCGGTGATGTTGGAGATGATGGTTGGGGTGTATATGGCTCTTATAGTCCGATATTATCAAAACAATTAGAGCATTATGAGTATACGTTCCAGATGGGATCTAAAACGGATATTACTTCAAGAATTGAGTTTAACTTAGGATTGAATTCAACAAATGTTTGGATTGGTAATGTTAGTTTTAAAGAAGTAGATGGAAAAGAAGTTGATACGAACTGTATTAAAAAGCCAGGAGATAGTGGAAATCATGTTTATAATGGCACATTTGATTTAGGTGATGATAGACTTGCCTATTGGAATGTGAACAAAGTAGATGCAAAGGTAGTGGGTAATGTATTACAAATGACTACGACAGCAGACCAACAAGAATCTGTTAGTCAACAAGGTCTTGAACTTTTACAAAATGATACCTATAAGTTGGTATTTGATGGAAACAGCTCTGTAGCTAGAGATATTCAAGTAATGTTTAGTAACGTAGATGGATCGATAGTTTATTCAAAGCAAGATGTAACGCTTGATGCAGGTATGACGAAACGTGAACTTACATTCCAGATGCCAGATATTACAGATAATAATGCTAAGATGACATTCCTAGTTGGTGGTAAAGCATCCATTGTAAAGATTGATAATGTTGTATTAACAAGAGAGACAAATAGAAACGTAGACTTCAGTGATATTAACTGCTATCCATTACAAAACGGAGATTTTGAATTAGGAATCGCTCCTTGGAGTGGATACGGAATGACACCATCGATTGTTAAAGAAGGAGATAATAAAGTATGTAAAGCAACAGGTGCAAAAGACGGAGAATCATGGAATTCTATGTTGCAGTATGAGAAACTAGAAATTACAAGTGGATTTACTTATATCTTCTCTTTCAAAGCAAAGGCAAATAAAGAAGCAGATATCACGATGGTAATAGAAGATAAGGACTATAATGCATTCTTCCCAAGAACGACGTTTCACGTTACAAAGGATTGGCAAACATTTTACTATGAAAGTAAGTTTGCTATAGATGGAGCACCAACGCTAAAATACTTGTTAGCAGGTACTGGATCAGAACTTGAGTTCTATATTGATGATGTTGTATTCGAGATTAAAGCTGCACCGAAGAAATCAGGTACATTGACAGAGGTAGCGGACTTAAATTACATTGGTAACAATGTAGAATTTACAACTACTGGTGAAAAAGCGTGGATGGAAGGTGCGGAATTCTTTATTGATGGTAATAAAGTTGACGCTACGGATATTACAATTAGCGATTCTACAGTAACATTAAGTAAGAACCTATTCACAGAAGCCAGAGAGTATGTAATCCTTGTAAAATCAGGAGAATATGCAAACTATCGTACTACAATTAGAGTGTATGGCAATGATAAGAACCTATTATTAAATGGTGATTTTGCATATGGATTAAATAGTTGGGCTACCTATTCGCACCAAAATTGTGCAGATTTCATAGTAGAGAACGGATATCTAAAGATTGATTCAAAATTCCAAGCATTAGAAAGTAATAAGCCAATTACTTGGTCCATTCAATTAGGACAAGAGAAGATTCCAGTAGTACCAGGAGAAGAATTCATCCTTACATTTGTTGGATATTCTACAGTGGAACGAAAAATTGTACTAGAAGGAATGAATAATAAGACGGTAACATTAACAACAACGCCACAGATTCATCAAGTTTCCTTTGTAGCAGATTCTTTTGATTTGGACTTGAATCTATTACTGGGTACGGTAGATGGAACAGGGGATAAAGAGCATGAGATCTACCTAGGTAATTTTGCATTGTATGAAAAATCAGATTTCAAAAATCCAATGAAAAAGAACCCAGGTGAGCAATTAGATACTCCTTTACAAGTATTTGCAGAAGCAGCTACAAAAGGAGTTCGTCTACAGATTGTTCCTGCATTAACAACGCCAAGTGGAGTAACATATCAAATCTTTGTGAATGATAAACTTACAGCTCAAACAGAAGAGACAACATATCTGTTCGAAACAACTCAAACAGGAAACTGTAGAGTAGAAGTAAGAGTAGTAAAAGAAGGATATATTGATTCAACTGGAAAAGAAATTACAATTCAGTTAAGGGATACGTCTGCACCAGATGCACCATATAATTTTAAAGTAAAATCAACTGGAAAAGGTGAAGTTACGATTACAATTACACCTCCATATGATAATGTAGGTGTTGTAGGTTATCTTATCTATGTAGATGGAGAGGAATACAAAAACAGCACATCTGCAGAAGTCGTATTAACTGGAATTACAGAAGGCGAACATCTATTTAATATTAGAGCTTATGATGCGGCAGGTAATATATCTGCAATGCCAGCAGGTGAAGTGGTTTATGTATCCGGAGACGGAAATAACGGAAATGGCAATGGAAACGGCAGTGGAAATAGTAATGGAAATGGAAGTTATATCTCGTATGACGGCTCACAACAAAGCAGCATGAATGCTATTTGGTCATATGCATTGATTTTGATTAAGCAAGTGAAAGCAAATGTAGATGCTGAGGTGGCAAAAGTACTTGTAGAGAATGATGCAGTCGTTTTACAAGAGATATTAACTGCAATGAAAGACAAACCTGTTCAATTAATAATTGATATGAAAGAGTATTCTTGGAGTATTAATGGAGATTCTATTAAAGATGGAGCTATGAGTGCAAGTTACAATCTTGAAGTAGGTAATCTTACAGAACAGGAAACAACAAAACTTCAACAAATAGTAGATATAGCAATGCAAAAGAATAGCGTAAAAATATCAAACATTATTAAGGAATTCAAGATTGGTCATGAGGGAGCGTTCTCATTCGAAGGAAAGTTAACGATGCCACTTGATACAAAATATGCGAATACGTATGTTCATATCTACTATTGGAATGAAAAGAAAGACGTATTAGAAGTACAGGATATTGTTAAAGTTGATAAAGATGGAATGATTACAATTCCAATGAGTCATGCTTCTTCTTATGTTATTACAGAACAACCAATATTATTTCCAAAAGCATCTACTAGTGTAACAGTATATACAAGTCATAAGAATACTGTAGTATTAGATAATGTTGTTGCAAATGCGGTAGTTTCTTACCAAAGTAGTAATAAGAAGGTTGCAACTGTAGATAGTAAAGGTGTAATCACCGGTAAGAAAGCAGGAAGTGCAACAATAACAGTAATCGTAATACAAGGGGATAATAAATATGTTCAAAAGAGTAAAGTAGTGGTTAAGACAAGTGTCTTTAAGTTTAATAAAAAGACAGCAGAACTAAAAGTAGGTAAGAGCTTTACATTTACATTAACAAACAATGGATATTCTAAAGATGTACTTTGGACAGTAACTGACCCATCGATTGCTAAGATATCAAAGAATGGTAAATTAACAGCATTAAAAGCTGGTACAGTAACTGTATGTGCAACAGTGGAAGGAAAAACCATAATGCAGAAAGTTAAAATCAAATAGAAATAAGATATAACAACTTT
>NZ_JAVBNS010000260.1:0-36304 GCF_031551385.1 Anaerosporobacter sp. | reverse complement strand
AATTTTGTTCTTCCTGCCATTGCTCCTGAAACAATTGTTGCAGCTGTTGCACAGAATACGGTTTGAAAAATCAGAAAAACATAGGTTGGCATTGCACCATCATAATTTGCCCGCACAAACAAATCGGGAATTCCAATGATTCCTCCATTAGAGCCATTGTGCATCAATCCAAATCCAATAATCCAGAATGCCAATGAACCAAGAGCAAAATCCATTAGATTCTTCATAACAATGTTTCCTGCATTCTTAGCACGCGTAAATCCTGCCTCAAGCATTGCAAAACCAGCCTGCATAAAGAATATTAAAACTGTACCAAGCAGCACCCAAATAATATCAACTGATGAATACATGTTACTACCTCCTCACATAGTTTACTCTTCTACTCCCATAGGATAATGACATGCAACAAAATGACCATTTCCAATATCTTTTAGCTTTGGTGTTCTATTATCACAAAGACCTTCCTTAAATCTTGGACATCGATTCGCAAACCGACAGCCCTCTTTTACATCAATTGCATTCGGAATTTCGCCTTCTAATAGGATTCTTTCTCTTTGCTCTAATGGATGTTCCTTGGGTCGGGCAGAAATCAATACTTGCGTATACGGATGAAGCATATTATTATATACATCCGCTACAGCCCCCATCTCAACAATAACACCAAGATATACAACTGCTATATGGTCACACACATGTCGAACAACTGTTAAATCATGTGATATAAACAAGATTGTTTGCCCTTTTTCCTCTTTTAGTTGAATCAAAAGATTTAGTATCTGCGCTTGTATGGATACATCTAACGCTGATACAGGTTCATCTGCAAGAAGAAATTCTGGTTCTAATATTAGTGCTCTCGCAATTGCAAGACGTTGTAATTGTCCACCACTTAATTCTTTTGGCAATCTACTTAGTGCATCTTCTGATAGATTGATGTATTCAACCAAATCAGCAATTTTCTTATCAAGTTCTGCCTTAGGAATCTTATATACATTACCCACTTCATATAATGTCTGTCCAATTGTCATCTTTGGATTAAAGGAAGCGAGAGGATTTTGAAAAATCATCTGCATTTTCTTACGATATTCTCTTAACTCCTTCTGTGGTAGCTTTGAAATCTCCTTCCCTGCATATTTGACTGAACCAGAATCAATATCTAGTAATCGCAAAATGCAACGACCAATTGTAGATTTTCCTGAACCAGATTCACCGATTATGCCAAAGATTTCACCTTTCTCTATAGAGAAAGATACATTATCTACTGCATGAAGATAACGAACTTTCGATTTTGCAACTTTGAAATTATCCAGTTTAAATCTCTTATTCATGTGTTTTACTTCTATTAGATTCTCTCCCATACCAATCACCTCCTCATGCTCTTTCTTAATCCAGTTATGGCACGCCACCGTGTGCCCCTCTCCAATTGTCGTATATTCAGGTAGTTTCTTCATACAGACGTCTGTTGCCATACTACATCTTGGTGCAAACGGACACGCTGTAAATGTTTCATATAAGAGCGGAGGTGCTCCTGATATTGTCTTCATCTTCTTACCTTCATCAGACTCCTTTGGATTACTATCTAGCAATGCTTTCGTATATGGATGCGCCGGGTTATCAAATATATCAAGTACACTTGCCGTCTCAACAATTCGTCCGGCATACATAACGGAAACGGAATCACAGATTTCAGCAACAACACCAAGATTATGTGTTATAAAAATCAAAGAAGTGCCACTTTCCTTTTGCAGTTTCTTCATTAATTCAAGAATCTGCGCTTGTATTGTAACATCAAGTGCTGTTGTTGGTTCATCTGCAATTAGTAGTTTCGGCTTACTTGCAAGTGCCATAGCAATACCAATTCTTTGTAGCATACCACCACTCATCTCAAAGGGATACTGATTATATCGCTTCTCGGCTGGAAGAATTCCTACCTTTTCAAACAAATCTAGTACATATTCTTTCGCTTCTACCTTGTTTAGTTTTAATTTGCAGCGAACAACTTCTGCAATCTGTTCGCCCGCTTTCATAATTGGATTAAGAGAAGTCATTGGGTCTTGAAAAATCATTGCAACATCTTTTCCACGAAACTCAGTTAGCTTCTTTTTGTTTAACTGTAAGATATCGGCATCGCCCGAATCCAGTTGCATCATTATTTGTCCTTCGTATTCTGTTTTCTCTTCATCATGTAATTTCATAATTGCCTTTGTCGATACACTTTTACCACACCCCGATTCACCAACAACACCATGGACTTCGCCTTTCTTCACTTCCATGTTGACACCTTGAACAGCATAAATAATTCCACGAACAGTCATAAGGTTGACACAAAGGTCTTTTATTTCTAATATATTCTCTTTTTCCATTGTACTCGCTCCCTTCTATTCGCTATTTCGCTGTAACGCTTTGCAATTTTTCCTGCTTTGCCACCATCTTCGCTTGTTTCTTTCTATATTCCTTAAATGTTGGCATCTTTCTTTGACTTGGATCGATATACGCTTGAATACCATCACTTAATAAGTTAATGGAAACAGAGGTAACTAATATTACGAACGCTGGTGCTGTTAAACAAATTACATTCTGGTTTAATAATCCCATACCATCTTTAAGTAATGTTCCCCAGTCTGCATCTGGTGCTTGTGTTCCAAGCCCAAGATAACTCAAACTTGCCATTGCTGTAATTGCAGAACCGATATCTAACGTAAACTGCGTAATCATTGTTGTTGCCACATTCGGAAGGATATGACGAAATAGAATTCGCTTGTTTGAATATCCCATAGACCGAGCAGCCTCTACATAAACCGAGGCTTTCTCTGTCATAGTAAGCGATCTTGCTAGCTTCGCTGTCAATGGAGTATACACAATACCTAATGCGATAACACCTGAAATTGTACCTGTACCTAATGCGCCAACAAGTACAAAGGCAAGTAATAAACTTGGTATTGCACAAACGATATCCCACACTCTCATGATAATATCATCAAAGAAACCACCAAAGTAACCACATAACATTCCAATCGGAACACCAAGTAACACTTCAATTCCTACAATCATAAATGCATTCAAAAGTGATGTTTGTGCCCCACAGATAATTCTTGATAAAAGGTCACGTCCCAAGCGGTCTGTTCCAAGCCAATGCCCTGGTGTAAATGCTTTGCAAAAAGATGCTTCAAAATCGGTTGCATTCGGATCATATGGTGCAAGTAGTGTGGGAAATAATGCACAAATTAAAATGATGACAAGTATCATTCCTGATACAATAACTTTCGGTGTAAAGAATTTACCATTGTTTGATTTTCTTTTCGCTTTTAATCTAGCCATATACTTCCCTCCTAACCTAGTTTGACTCGTGGATCAACAACCGCATATAAGATATCTACTACCAAACTCATAATGAGATACGATAATAACATAATTAAAACAACGATTTGTACCACTGGATAATTGAATTTCTGAATTCCTTCTGTTAGCAAAGCTCCCATGCCTGGTAAAGAGAAAATCTGTTCAATGAGTACAGAACCTCCGATTGAACCTGCAAATTGAAGCCCTGCTACAGTAAGTACTGGAATTACCGCATTATGAAATGCATGTTTATATGTGATATCTCTTTCTGAAATTCCTTTTGCTTTTGCTGTCAGAATGTAAGGTGCCTGTAACTGTGCAATCATACTACTTCTTGTAACACGTCCGAGCATACAAACCATAGACACACCCATAATAATAGATGGAACAAGTATCTTCTGCATATATCCGCCGAATCCACTGTAAGTACCAGCCAGATTGTAGCCCTTTACATGACCTACAATCCAAACTAAAACTACGATACAAATCAAGAAAGAAGGAATGCTTCTTATGACCAGCATGAAGAAGGATATAATGGAATCAATCCACGTATTCCTTTTCAGTGCTGCAATGACACCAAGTAGTATTGCTAATGTAATACCGATAATCGAATGAAAAACCATAAGACCTAATGTAATTGGAATCTTTGCTCCAATCAGTTCTTTTACATTCTGCCCATTCACATAAGATTTTCCAAAATCACCTTTTAGTACATCTCCCAGCCAATATAAGTATTGCTTTAACACAGGCTCTTCCAGATGATATTCTTTTATTACCGCTGCCCTTGTCTCTTCATTCGCTGGCTTATCACCAAGAATCAAAGAAGCAGAATCCGAACCAGATAATCGCAGTAAACAAAATACAATTAACGATACTGCCAATACAATAGGAATCATAGCAAGCAATCTTTTCAACGTAAATTTTACATATTCCATTTTCATCTCCTCCTTTCTATTATAAAGCGCATATTATTTTAGTTTCACATTTGCTACCGAGAAGTTCCAGAAGAAAGCAGGACCTTCTGTATAGTCAAATTCATTACTGATAATGTAACGGTCTAATTGTTGGAATAATGATACATATGGACAATCTTCAATTACATATTGATATGCTTGAATCATTAAGTTTGCTCTTTCTTTATCATCTGGATTGACATACGATTCATCAATGAATGCATCGTAATTTGTGTTAATCCAAGCTGCTTTGTTTGCTCCACCTTCATAGTTTTGTGTAGAGTGGAAGTGACATTTTAGATATCCAATTGGATCAAGGTAATCTGATAACCAACCTGTACCAAGCATGTTATAAGGACGTTTTCCATTCTCATCAAGTGCTGAAGCATATCCGTAAGCAATTGCTGATTGATCTGCTGCTTGGTATTCGTGAATTATCATCTTGATTGGTAAGCCTGACGCGTCAATCATTGCTTGAATCATCTCTGCTTGGTTTACACCACTTGTCGCACACCAGTATTCGAATTCAAATCCGTCTGCATATGCGGATGCTGCAAGTGCTTCTTTTGCTTTCTCGTAATTTTGTTGATATGTCTCTGCTGAATCATTGAATTGATTCCATGCGTCAGTATTCATATAAAACATCGATTCTGGAAATACTACTGCTTTTGATACTTCTGCAAATTGTCCACCGATTAATGAGGTAATCGATTCTTTATCAATACAGTATGCTACGGCTTTTCTTGCATTCGCATCATCAAACGGATACTTTTGTGTATTAAACGCTAAGAATGTTGAAGAAGTTCCTTGATAGATATTAATCGAGTAATCACTAATTGCTTCGTAGATCGACATCTGATCAATTGGAAGACCTCTTGTATAATCTACTTGACCTGCTTGAACAGCAAGTGCTAATGTTGCTTGATCTGCAAAGATTAGATATTGTACTTTATCCACATCTAATGTTGTTGGATCTCCCCAGTAATAAGGATTCTTTACAAGTGTAATTTCTGTTCCTGATGTCCAGCTATCTCGCATGTATGGGCCAGTTCCTACTACGGTTCCATTGATGCTTCCATACTCTTCTCCAGCTTTTTCTACCGCATCTTTGCTAATTACAACACCTGCTACTGTACATAATGCATATTTCCATGTGACATCTGCTTCTGTTAAGTAACAAGTAATCTCCCAGTCACCTGTGATTTCCCAATGGTCAACAAAGTCAAACAAATAACTCATTGCGTATGTTTCACTCTTTACTCTTTCCATAGAGAACAAAACATCTTCCATTGTCATATCAGTACCATCACAGAACTTAACGCCTTCTTTAATTTTATATTTGTAAGTTAAGTCATCAACTTGCTCCCACTTTTCTGCAAGTCCTGGTAGTACCTCTGTACCAGCATCATTGAAGTTTAATAACGTGTCATAACAATCAAAACAGGAAAGTGTAGCAGCCGTACCATTTATGTATTTTGGATCAAAGCTCTTTGGCTCTTGCGTATATCCAATTGTAAATACTGTCTCACCACTGTTTGTTGTCTTTGTTCCTTCTGAACCCTCCTCTGCAGTTGTTGCTTGATTTTCTGTTTTTGTGTTTGATGAAGAACAACCGCTCAAACACAAACCTGCCACCATGGTACTAACGAGTAATAACGATAAAATTTTTTTCTTCATAACATCTCTCTCCTTTTCCTATTAAACTAAAAAAAAGCCGACACCTCTCGGTGCCGACTTTGGCTTGCTGTATGTATTTATTATACGAAGATTATAACCACACAAAGGTTATTGTGTCAACAATTTTTTTGTTTTTCTTTTATTTTTCTTCTTTTTTCTCTTTTTCCGCTTCTTTTACGTCTTCTTTTACATCTTCTTTTTTCATTAATTTATTATACGCAATACAAGTTACAAGCTTCGCAAGAATATTGTTTGCTGAAATCGCTGTAATTTCACATGGATCATAATATGGCTCTACCTCAACAAGATCGGCACCAACAATATTCAACCCCGGAAGTGCTGTTTCGAGTATCATAAGCGCATCATATACCGAAAATCCACCTGTTACTGGTGTTCCTGTTCCCGGTGCATAGACAGGATCTAGGAAATCAATATCAAAGGTAACGATACATGGCATATCCCCAACCTTTGCACGGATTCGTTCTGCTGCCTCTTCATAGCTAATTGCATGAAGCTCCGCTGCAGAGAGAATCTCTCTTCCATATTCTTTCGTATATTCATCATTCATCTTAGGTGTTCCCGTACGAATACCGATTTGAATGGTGTGATTTCCATCTAAGTAGCCTTTTCTCATTGCATTACTAAATGGATTTCCATGTGTATAGATTTCCTTTGTTGGACACATCTGATACATTCCTGTGTCAAGATGCGAATCAAAATGTATCATTGCCATAGGCCCATATACTTCATAATACGCTGCAAGTTCAGGAAATGTAATGGAATGGTCACCACCTACGATAACTGGTGTTGCTCCCGCATCAAGAATCTTCTTTGTCTGATCTTTAATTAGCGCAAATGCATCTAAAAGATAACCTCCCATTAGTTTATAGTCGCCACTATCTACAATCTTTAAGTTATCGCCAATGGATATATCTAACACTTCATCCACTTTCGCACCTTTGAACACTCTGCTTCTTAAATACGCTGGCCCTAATTTCGTACCCGGACGGTTGCTTGTTGCTAAGTCAAACGGTACTCCCGCTAAGGCAATATCTACACCTGTTACATCCGGTGAGTATTCCAGATGTAAAAAACTATTCATCGCATTCGGAGGGTCTAGTTTATTCCAATCCATTTTTTCTGGTATCTTTTCTATATTCATACTATTTTTCCTCCTTTGCTTTTTTATTCTTCGAAACCGCCACAAGGAATTGTGTTACAAGATATCCTGCAAACAAGCCTGTAATCTGCGCTGGATCATAATCCTCTGTTACTTCTACAATATCAAACCCTTTCACATCAAGCCCCGGTAACGCTTGTCGAATGATTTCATACCCCTCATAGGCAGAGAAACCGCCTGCCACTGGCGTTCCTGTTCCTGGTGCCACCGTTGGGTCAAGAAAATCAACATCAAAGGTAACGATACATGGTGCATCACCAATTCTTGCTCGAATTCGTTTTACACACTCTTCAATTCCAATCTTATGAAGTTCTCTCGCTGTAATTACTTCCATGCCATTTTCCTCAGCATATAGTAAACGATGCGAATCAACATATCCTCGAATACCAATTTGAATGGAATGGGCTGCATCTAGGAAACCATCTTCAATCGCACGACGAAACGGTGAACCATGCGTATAGAAACGTTCCTCTGGTGTATCCGATGTATCATTATGCGAATCAAAATGGATCATCGCTACCGGTTTCCCACACTTCTCTGAATACGCTTTTAATTCTGGATATGTAATAATGTGATCGCCACCAAGAACAATCGGAATAACATTGTTATCAAGTATCTCTTTCATTCCTTCATAAATCAATTGAAATGTGATTTCTGTATATCCCTTTCTTACTGCAAGGTCACCATAATCCATACCCTTTAGATTATCCATCATATAATGAGCATCTTGGCTATATCCGCCTCCTGTTTTATTGTTAATGCGAGGTGCCATTGTACGAATTACCCTTGGCCCAAAACGACAGCCCGCTCTTCTTGTTGTACTCGTATCATATGGTATCCCAACGATACAGTAATCCTCACCATCAAATTCCTTCTTGAGTGGTAGCCCACCAAAAGGTGTTACACATAACGTATTCTTCTCATTTTCTATTTGTTTTCTTATACTGCTTGGTATCTCTTCATTCCACATAACAGGCCACCTCCTTACTTCTTCTCTAAGTATTTATATTCTGTAATGTTCGCTTTCTTTGCTGCAATAATATTAATAAATTCACCGACAATCTTGTTCGCAAGTAATTGTGTGTTTTCCATTGGGTCATAATTTGGTGCTACTTCCACCATATCAAAACCAACGATATCAAGTCCTGTCAAAGCAGTACGAACAAGCTCTAGTGTCTCCCATGCATTGAACCCTCCTGGTACTGGCGTTCCTGTTCCCGGTGCAACCGATGGATCAACAAAATCAATGTCGAACGTAACCATTACTTTTGTTCCTTTTACCTTTTCTCTCATTCGCTCTGCTGTTTTATAGACACCCATCTTATGAATGTCTGTAGCAAAAATCTGTTCTAATCCATGACTATGTGCAAACTCATAATCCTTCTCATCCTTCATCATGCCACGCATACCAACTTGAATTGAAGTTTCTGGATTAATACAACCTGTCAAGATTGCATTTCGAAACGGATTACCATGAGATGGAAAATCTAACGATTCCTCTCCACCCCACGTATCTGTATGGGAATCAAAATGAATAAGAGAAACAGGGCCATATACTTCTTTATAAGCAAGAAGTTCTGCATACGTAATTGCATGATCCCCTCCAAGTATTACAGGAATAACACCAGCCTTTAGGATCTCTGTCATCTCCTCTGTAATCTTCTCAAACGTTCTCTTTGTATCACCGTTTATTACCTTGAAGTCACCATAATCCACACCAGATACATAATCGAATGCTTCTATTCCGATTCCTTCTGTGTAACCGACTCCGCCATACGCTTCTCGAATTGCCTTTGGACCAAATCTTGTTCCCGGACGATTACTTGTAAGCGTATCGAATGGAATTCCTGCTACAACAAAATCAACCTCCTCTAATGTTTTAATATATGGTAATCTACCATATGTTCCTGGTGTCATTAGAATATCATCATTATCGGTGCGATTCCATACGGCAGGTTTATATTTAGGTGTTTTCTTTTCCTCTGTAATTTCCATGTCCATCTTCCTCCTTTTTTTCATTACTGATGTTTGTTTTTGTTTCTTGCCTATCAGTTGACTACATCATAGACGAAGGAAAAACATTGGTCAATAGTCTAAAAAATTTCATACTTTTCATAAGTATTCTGATATTTTTGGTTGTTTTTTCAAAACCTTTGTGTTTGACAAATGTTTATTTTATTAAGTTGTTTTTTCAATATATTTTTTGAATGCGTAGCCATAAAGGATTGATTTTTTCATTCATTGAGCGCATTTTTCTATGAATTTCAAAAAACAGAGGTGAGATATTCCCAATCTACTGGAATGTCTCACCTCTATCTCCTACATTGCTTTAGTACTCACAATCTATATTAAAAGCAGCTAGCTTGCTTGAAATATCATTATTCGTAACTACTTTGTATTATGTCCTACTCTTTGACAATTATGCATCCTTATTGCTTATTCTTTCATCTTGGGATTAAAAATCAACGATGCAATGTAACCAAATACAAGTGCTGCACAGACACCAACTGCTGCTGATGTAAAGCCTCCCATAAATACACCAATAAAACCATCACTTATAATTGCTTTCTTCACACCACTTAATAACGTATATCCAAATCCTATCAGCGGTACTGTTGCACCTGCACCTGCCCACTTTGCAAATGGTTCATATACTCCAACTGCCCCTAGAAGAGCACCTAGTCCAACCAAGATAACCATAATTCGTCCTGGCATTAATTTTGTCTTTTCCATAAAAATCTGAACAACTGCACAGATTGCTCCACCTACTAAGAACGCTTTCACATAGTCCATATATCATGTCTCCTTTCTTAATGCCCTACTTTAAACTTCTAGCATAACTCCATGAGCAATACCAGGTACAGAATTACCTTCATTAAAACTAACCGGAGAAAGCAAAGCTCCTGTTGGAACAAACAAAACTTTCTTCCATTCCTGCTTCTTCATCTTCTTGAATATATAGCCTGTTAATGTCGAGGCACTACACCCACAACCACTACCGCCAGAGTGTGTATCCTGCTCTTCTTGACTAAAGATTTCTATTCCGCAGTCCATATACCGGCTTGTAATATCATATCCCTTTTCTTTCAACATATCGAGCAGAATATCTTTTCCTACATAACCTAAATCGCCCGTTATAATCTTGTCATACTCCTCTGGATTATAGTTAAAGTCTTTAAGATTATGATAAATAACATCACATGCAGAAGGTGCCATGCAAGCTCCCATATTCATAGAATCCTTCACACCAAAATCCACTACTTTACCAGTTGTAATTCCTGTAATCTTAATATACGGTTCCTGCGAATTATTCTTTTGTCTATGCTTATTCATCTCTTCTTCTGATACAATAACAACTGCTCCACTACCAGTTACCGTCCAAGTTGCTGCAAGTGGTCGTTGGTTTCCGTAATCTAATGGAAAACGAAATTGCTTCTCTGCACCACCAAAATGGCTCGATGTTAATGCCATAACCTTATCTGCAAATCCTCCATCTACAAGCGTTGCTCCAAGTGACATTGACTCTCCCATTGTAGAACACGCACCATAGATCCCAAACAACGGAATCTGTAAATCCATAAGACCAAAAGACGTTGCAATTAACTGTCCTAGCAAATCACCTGCAACAAGATATCGAATCTCTTCCTGCTTATATCCTGCACTTTCTAACGCTTTACTTGCTGTCTTGTATTGCAAACGACTCTCTGCTTCTTCCCATGTCTCACCACCAAACATAGGGTCTTCCTCTATCTCATCAAAGTAAGTAGAAAGAGGTCCTTCTCCTTCCTTCTTACCAACTAAACTGTAACTTCCTACGATATATGTTGGTGTAGCAAATTGTACACTACGACTTCCCATCATTTTTTGACTCATAATCACACCCTTGCACAAGCAATGATACACTCTGCTTCTGTCCCTTTCTCCAAATAGCAATTATCGAATTTAATATGTGCCGCATCCACAAAATATATATCTATATAACTTAAATCACTTGCATTCGCAGTAAGATATAGTAGATAATACCAAGTACCCAAGACGTTACAATACCATATAGGATAACAGGGCCAGCTATATTGAATATCTTACAACCGATACCAAACACCTGTCCTTCCTTCTTAAACTCAATTGCTGGTGCTGCTACCGAGTTTGCAAATCCAGTAATTGGTACTAGTGTTCCTGCTCCACCAAACTTCGCTAACTTTGCATACCAACCTAAGCCAGTAAACAATGCACTGAGTGCAACTAATGTGATGGTATTATATAATCCTGCGACTTCTCTATTAAAGCCCATTGCGATATAGAGATTCAAGAAACCTTGTCCAATTGTACAGATTATACCACCAACTAAGAACGCCTTACACATATTAAGAAACCAGTTATGTGTTGGTGTTACCTCCTTTACATATTGATTATAATACTCTTGTCTTGTATTAATATCTGTTTGATCTAATACATCTTTCATCGATGGTTTGCTCATATTTTCCCGCATACACACTCACCTTTCCCTTTCGTTTGAATTGTTACAATTCGTTACTTCCACACATATAACTGAAGGAATGCACCTACCGCTTTACCAATTGCAATGCTTGCTACAATATAAGGCATACCATACTTTATCTTAGCTCGTTTTGCAAACACAGGGATGACATTCAACACCTCTGCTAATGCCATTGCCTGACAACCTATAAATATTCCTCCAAACAGTCCATATAGCAATAATCCTACTATGCCAAACGGCAATTTCCACTCATAGACACTCCATGTGTTACCAAGTATCCCTCCTAGAATAACCATGTTTTCGTATAATACAATATATTTCGCTGTATTCGTCTTTAATGCCAATCGATTAACAACACCAAGCAATGTAATGAATGAGAAAACTCCTGCCGCAACACCAAAGCCACCTGCAAAACCAATAATTACAAGCAAACCATACCTAATCAATGTCTATCGTCTTCCCTTCTCTACTAGCATTACTAAGTATCGCATTCTCCACATCCTTTTCATATTTTCTCATCTCAATTTGAATTGGTGTAGGGTCTTTCATTACTTTCCTTGATGAGAAATGATTAAAGAACACCAAGATACCAATCGGCAGTCCTATGGCATATGATATCTCAATAATCCCCTGCCCTTTTCCACTTTCATCCATAAGAAATGTATATACATTATCAAAGACATCTTGAACACTAACATCTGTATTGAATGTCATAATGGAAAATGCTGCTCCAAAGAACATAATTGCTGCAACAAATGCTGCCTTCATATATTCTAATGCAATTTTCTCTTCTGCCTTTTGTTTATACTCAACTAAAAAGTCTTCTTCGCCTAAGTTAATAACACGCACAGAAGGCTCTGCCGAAGTTATGACTACAATAATCTTCATTATAGAAACCGCATATTGCGCATTCTTCTCTTGCTCAATCGTAAGAAGGATCAAACACTCTAGCTCCCTTTGTAACTCCTCATCTGCACAATAAATTACTGCGATATCCTTTAACATAATCTGCTTGCTTTTTACTATAACACGCAATGGAATCTTAATATAAACCGTTTTTTGCATCATATAAAAGCACAATCTCCTACTTTTCTTTTAAAGCAATCACTCTTATCATCTTCATCGTTTGGTTGTGAGACATCCGCTACTTCCATGATTTCCTCTGCATTAACGAATGTTCCTCCGAATACATAATCTGTTTTATCCTTAAAATGATAGAGTGCTACAATTCCGATTATTGCAACCATAGCCAATATAACAATTCCAACAATAATAAACTTCTTCTTTGCAACCATTTTTTCATCTCCTTTAAACATTAGAAAAGCATCAATCATTTTACTATTCTGATTGATGCTTACAATACTGTTATTATTTGTTTTTATAAATTGTTTATACTGGTAAATTGTTCTTTTATCATTAAATTTACCTATTATCCTGTCAATTTTTCTCTCATGATACGTAAAATCTTTTTTTCTAAGCGCGAAACTTGTACTTGTGATATTCCAAGTTTTTTTGCTATATCAGATTGTGTGCGATTCATAAAATATCGCAACTTAATAATATCTTGTTCCTTCGGTTCTAATGTATCTAATATCTCTTGAATAGCTAATTTATCAACAACCAATTCATGCTCGTCCTGCACTTGTTCTAATTTA
The DNA here is from genome assembly GCF_031551385.1 of Anaerosporobacter sp. Taxonomy (GTDB): domain Bacteria; phylum Bacillota; class Clostridia; order Lachnospirales; family Lachnospiraceae; genus Anaerosporobacter. Next base: position 23,005 of record NZ_JAVBNS010000260.1, on the reverse strand, counting down.
TCAATTAAGAAAATTGCATTTCCATCGCCTTGATAGATTGTCTTATATAAGGATTCTACTTCCGTATTTGACTCTAGCGCCATTACGATATCCTCAACTGCTACTTCTATCTCTGCACTTATTTCTTCAAGCGTTGGTTCTCTATTCAGTGTATTCCCAAGCATCTCTCTTGTAATCTTTACTTTAACAGCAATTTCCTTTAAAGAACGGCTTACTTTAATGATTCCATCATCGCGAAGAAACCGCTTGATTTCGCCAGTAATCATTGGTACTGCATAGGTTGAGAATTTAACCTCATATGACAAATCGAATTTATCAATTGCTTTAATTAATCCAATACTACCAATTTGAAATAAATCCTCAAGTTCATGTCCTCTTCCAGCAAATCTTCTAACAATACTCCAAACTAACCCGACATTTTCCGTGACTAGCAGGTCTCTTGCTTCTTTATCACCAGTTTTTGATAATTTAATCAATTCTAGTGTATCCATGCTTGCACCTTTGCCTTTCTCGTTATCACCACCACTGGCTATCCTTTCTACCGTATTCTAGAACCCTGAAACTTCTTCTATTGTCTTCGACATCGTTACGATAGTACCTTCCTCAGGTGTCGAAATCACTTTCAAATCGTCCATGAATGCCTCCATAAATGCAAAACCCATACCAGAACGTTCCATTTCTGGTCGGGACGTAAACAAAGGTTCCATTGCCTGTTTAATATCTGCAATTCCTTTTCCCTTATCTACAACTGTTACCGTGATTTTATTTTCTTCAATTATACAAGTTAATGTAATCTTTCCTTCTCCTCCATCATAACCATGTATAATACTGTTCGTAACTGCTTCTGAAACTGCTGTCTTAATATCCGCAATTTCTTCAATTGTAGGATTCAGTTGCGCAGCAAAAGCAGCTACTACAATTCTTGCAAAACTTTCGTTTTCTGACTTACTATCGAATTCCAAAGACATTGCATTCTTTTTGTCCATATCTACCTATCCTTTCTCCCGATTACTATGAAATCGCTAATGCTTCTTCTATCGTTGCATACTTATCAATAATCTTATATAATCCTGACAATTTAAAGATTCGATCAACTGAAGAATTCACATTCGTTACTGCCACTTTTCCCCCAGTAAATATAATCTTTCTATATCTACCCATAATTACACCAATTCCTGAACTATCCATAAATTCTGAATTACTAAAATCAAATATAATTTGATTTATTGAATTTTTATCAATAAGTTTGTCCGCCTTTTCTCTTATCATAACCGCATTGTGATGATCCAAATCTTTGCTAATCTGAATTAGCAAACTACGGCCTCGTAATTCCATTATTGCTCCCATGTTTGTATCATTCCTATTTCCTTTACTATTCTCCATGCTTTCCCTTCTTTTACATATATTTACATTCAGTATTTATAAAAAAAGACGTTCCTTTTATATAACTAAATATCCTTAGTTATATAAAAGTACTTGCCTTTTCTTTCGTTAGATAAATTGCTAAATTATTATTGTATCTCAGATAAACGACTCTTTGCTTGTGCAACTCTTGCCGAATCTGGATAGTCTTCAACAACTTGATTATAATACTTCACTGCATTATCATTATCTGATAACATCTGGTAGGAACGACCTATAAAATACAATGCGTCAACTACCTTATCTTCATTAATTTCCACCACTTGCTTTAACACATCAATTGCTTCTTCATACTTACGTTTTGAAAACAATGTATGACCTTGTTCATATATTGATGTTGCAGCACCATTAAATGTCTTCTGCTTCATTAAATCATATACATCAACAGCAGCTTTGCGGTCAATTTTTGACATATCCAAATCAAGTAATGTCTGTACAACTTCATCTTCATTCTCATTTTCTATATAAGCCTTAATTGCATTAAATAATTTATCATATAAAGCTTCATCAAACTTCTCTGATTCTTTATTCAAATCATCCATTTGTTTTTGCATACTATCAATTGTTTCTTGTAATTTCTCATTGTCACTCTGTAAAGAAGTAACTTCTCTGTTATTCACTGCAATTTGAGAATTCAAGTCTACTATCTTTGCATTCGAATCAGAAGCTGCCTGCTTCTTAACATTTGGTACAACTAAGAAGTAAAGCAAACCAACGCCAATTATAATACCAATAATTAAATTAAGAAAAACCCAAATGTTTGGTTTCTCTTCACGATAATTAGAAATCGGTGCTATATTAGACACATTCGATGTTTTTGTTACGTTGTTTTCTACCCTTCTATCACTTGACTCCTGAACTTGTTGACCAACTTTCAGTTCATCTAAGTAACGTAGTGTTGTTGTATTCGTAATATCTATTTTTCGGATTTTTGTGAGGCACTTTAACGCTTTCTCTTTCTCACTATTCTTCATATATAACAAAGCTAATAGGTGATGTGCTCTTAAAAAATGTGGATTCATGCTTGTTACTTTCTTAAGCTGTATAATCGCTAAATCATCATTCCCTTGTTTGGCGGATTGAAGTGCTGCATTATACTTCTTAATCGTTTGGTTCGCTGACTCTAAACGTGTTTGATTCGATTGAATACTATTAATATAGTAATCACAATCGTTATCGTTTGGCTTATAATGCTTGCTTATTACCCATTCACTAAGTGCAGCAACAATTTCACCCATCTCATAATATACAAGCCCCAATAAATTCCTAGCATTTGTATTCTCTTTATTAAATTTCAAACTTTTTTGCAATACGAAAACTGCACCTGATAAATCTCTAACTTTTGCTTTTTCTAATCCCAAGTTATAACAGGAATTAGAGATACGGATAGCTTTTTGAATAGCTGATACGTCAATTCCACATTTATCACATTTGCTTTTTTTCCCTAAAGCGCTTCCACAATTGGGACAATTCATACTTTCCTTCACCTACTGTCTTTTCTTAATAGCACGATATCTTTACTACTATCTATTCTTCATCTCACGCATCATATCCTTTATGATATCCGTTACATCCGTTAAATCATTACTACAGATTGCTTCTTCCGCTTGCTCAACTTCTAAGCTAGGTTGAAACTTTTCTAATTCATCTTCAAAATTAATCATTATGTCCTCCCTATATCATTTAAGAATAATTATTTCCCATCAAAAATTATACCATAGCAAGGACAATTATCAAGTATTTTCTTTCGCAATTCTCGACGCTTCATGCATTTTTTTTATTCCATAGCGAATAAACATACATCAATACCTTTACGCTTGATAAGTACATGGCTAAATTCTTCCTTAATAACAAGGGTACTGCCATTAATCTTAATACGAACTCTTGGATATATTACCTTTGTTACAATTACTTTCGCATCTTTTGCTCTTTCCAAATCTTCTAAAAGTTCATTTCTTTGCTTTGTTATTATACTAATCTGTGAATTACGATCAATCTTTGTTTTCAAAAGTTGAATTTTATTTTGCAAAAGATCATCTCTTTTATCTCTCTCTATATAAGCAATTACGGTTTTGATTGCTTCGTCAATCTTTCGAATCTCTTCAACTAACGTCTTAATTTCATTCTCACGTTTAATAATTTCTGGAACGGGATCTGATTGATATCCAATATTCACTTCGGTCTGTACTTCCGCCATACTTCCTATTATTGTTGCTGTTACACCCGTAGCTGCATTAATCACTCCACCAACAATAACTCCTCTTTTTCCTGATACGTTTACTTCTCCTTGGGAATCAATCCTACAGTGCATAATTGCATTGGCATTCACACTGCCTTTTGCCTGTATTGTAACCTGCTCAAAGAACTTACCAGAAACATCCCCACCTGCTAGTATTGTTCCTTTTCCGCCACCCTGCATACCATTTTGTAGCACAATCGCTCCACCTGCAATTAAATCTGCCGCTTCGACATGTCCAATAACATTAATATTACCGCCAGCTTTTACTTTTGCGCCTGTCATGACATTTCCTCGAACAGTAATATCACCGATAAAATCAGCATCTCCAGTTGTTGAATCAACATCCCCCTCAATAACTAAGACATCTGAAATCTCGATTTTATCGTTTCGCATTTCAATCTTTCCATCTATATTGGCAGTATAAACTGTCTTATCCTCATTTACTGAGAATCCCTTACCTGACAAAGGTAATAGCTCCCTACCAATTCTAGCAAGCATCTGCTGGCCTTTAATATTCTTGCCATTCGTACCTTTTATTGCCTTATTATAGCGAGCAATAATCTGTCCCGCACTTACTTTTTCGATTTTACTTAGACTACTATAATCCGCAGAACCATCTGCTAAAATAATTGGTTTTGAATCTCTTTCTATATTGAAGAAATATTGATAATTTCCATCCTGACCATCAACAGGAGCATCACCTTCTGCTACAACTACCTCTGTATACACTAATTGTTTATCCACGATAGTTTCAATTACATCTATCTTTATACCATATATTACATTCTTTGCAGCTAACTCTTCTAGGATTTGTTCTTTTGTAAACAGATTTCTCATATCGATTGGAATTAATTTTATATATGCCTTTAACAAATCATCATCAAAACGTACTTCAATACTGTTGCTTTCTCTCTGTAACGTACTCATAAGTAATCACCTCGCTATAGTTAACTATTGTTACCATGTTAATGTGTTAAAATATTAATATGTTAATATACCCTTTCTTTTAATTATATCTTCTTTTTAAGAATTTTACAATGTTTTTTACCATAAGTCACCTAAAATCCTTCTTATTTTCAGAACCAACCTCTTAATACATTCCATTTTCACTACTTTTTAATAATTTATCAGTAATCAGTATCTATTTATACCTTATTTAGCAACAAAAAATAGAGTTACACTTAATTAGGTAACTCTATCTTCTTTATTTCTATTATTTAAGCTTTAAAATGATTAAGTCTTTCTACTACTTGTTCCATCATATTTGTGTATTTCTCTAGTTTTGCTTTCTCTTCATCAAGTTTCGCTTGAGGTGCTTTACTAACAAAACGTTCATTACTAAGCATTCCTTGAACACGTTTTAATTCGCCTTCAAGTTTTGTTTTTTCTTTTTCAAGACGTTCTATTTCTTTCTCAATCTCAACTAATTCTGCAAATGGTATATAGATTGTTGCATCTTGAAGTACTGTAGATACGGCATCTGAAGCAATTCCTTCGTTGTTTGTTTGAATCTTAACCTCACTTGCATATCCAAGTGTAGCAAAGAATACTTTACTTGCTTCAAAAATTGTACGAATCTTTTCACTCTCAGATACTACAATAACCGTTGCTTTCTTGCTTGGTGGTACATTCATCTCTGAACGAACGTTACGGATACCTTTAACAGCTATCTTAATTGTTTCAACTGCCTCTTCATCTGCTGCAAAATTCCATTCTTCCTTGAATTCTGGCCATGATGATATCATAATAGATTCTTCTTTGTCTTGTAATGTACAGAAGATTTCTTCTGTTATAAATGGCATATATGGGTGTAATAATTTAAGTGAATTGATTAATACCGTTTTGAGTGTCCAAAGAACTGCTGCCTTTGTTTCATCCTCATCATTGTATAATCTTGGTTTTACCATTTCAATATACCAATCACAGAACTCTTCCCATATGAAATCATAAACTTTTTGTACTGCAATACCAAGCTCAAATTTATCTAAATTGTCTGTTACTTCTTTTGCTAATGTATTTACCTTTGATAATATCCATTTATCTGCCTGAGTTAATGTAGACAAATCAATCGTATCGCCAACTTCTGCTTTTTCAATATTCATCATGATGAAACGTGAAGCATTCCATACTTTATTTGCAAAATTTCTGCTTGCTTCTACTCTCTCGTGGTAGAAACGCATATCATTACCTGGTGCATTACCAGTAACTAATGTTAAACGAAGTGCATCTGCACCGTAGCTATCGATAACTTCAAGTGGATCGATACCATTTCCAAGAGATTTACTCATCTTACGACCTTCGGAATCTCTTACTAGACCATGAATTAATACTTTATGGAATGGTACTTGTTTCATGTGTTCATATCCTGAGAATACCATACGAATAACCCAGAAGAAGATAATATCATATCCTGTTACTAATACATCGGTTGGATAGAAGTAATCTAATTCTTCTGTATTCTCTGGCCAACCAAGTGTTGAGAAAGGCCATAATGCGGAACTGAACCAAGTATCCAACGTATCTTCATCTTGTGTCATATGGTCATGTCCACACTTAGGACAAACAGAAGGTTTCTCTGTCTCTTTCGCAATTACAGTTTCACCACATTTATCACAGTAGTATGCTGGAATACGATGTCCCCACCATAATTGTCTTGAGATACACCAGTCACGGATATTCTCTAACCAATGAAGATATGTCTTATCAAAACGATCTGGAACGAATTCTAAATCACCGTTCTTTAACGCTTCAATGGCTGGTTTTGCAAGTTCTTCCATCTTAACAAACCATTGTTGTTTGATTAATGGTTCTACCGTAGTTTTACATCTATCATGTGTACCAACGTTGTGTGTATGGTCTTCTACTTTAACTAATAAACCTAATGCATCAAGGTCAGCTACCATAGTTTTTCTTGCCACGTAACGGTCCATACCTGCATATTTTCCACCAAGCTCATTAATTGTTGCATCATCATTCATGATATTGATTTCTGGTAGGTTATGTCTCTTACCAACTTCAAAATCGTTAGGGTCATGTGCAGGTGTAATTTTAACAACACCTGTTCCGAACTCTTTGTCTACATAGGAATCCGCAACAACTGGAATTTCTTTATTAACAAGTGGTAACATAACCATCTTACCGATTAGATGAGCATATCTTTCATCTTCCGGATGAACCGCTACTGCAGTATCACCAAGTAATGTTTCTGGTCTTGTTGTAGCAATCTCTACGAATTCATCTGTACCAACAACTGGGTACTTAATATGCCAGAAATGTCCTGCTTGTTCTTCATGTTCTACTTCTGCGTCCGAGATAGATGTTTGACATACGGGACACCAGTTAATGATTCTTGAGCCTTTGTAGATATATCCTCTGTTATACAAGTTAATGAATACTTCTTCTACTGCTTTCGAACAACCTTCATCCATTGTAAAACGTTCTCTATCCCAATCACAAGAAGAACCAATCTTCTTTAACTGGCTTGTAATTGTATTACCGTATTCCTCTTTCCATTCCCATGTCGCTTTTAGGAAGCCTTCACGTCCAAGTTCACGTTTATCAATGCCTTCATCTTTTAATTTATTAATAACTTTTACTTCCGTCGAGATACTCGCATGGTCCGTTCCAGGAATCCAAAGTGCTTCAAATCCTTGCATTCTCTTCGCACGAATTAAGATATCTTGTAATGTATTATCAAGTGCATGCCCCATATGAAGTTTTCCTGTAATATTTGGTGGTGGCATAACAATTGTAAATGGCTTTTTCTTTTTATCTACTTTTGCACTAAAATACTTTTTATTTAACCATTTTTCATAGAGTCTATTCTCAATGGCTTTTGGGTCATAGTTTTTTTCTAATTCTTTATTCATCGTTTTACTCCTTCTTTCTTTTTATATTTCTTGGACAAAATGCTTAGCTTATTCAAAACATACATGAATTGTATATTATTTGCTTTGCTATTATACTACTTCTATGCAAATGTTATCGGTGGTTCTTATATAATAAAACAAAAAAAAGACCCTTCATCAAAAGGACGAAGAGCCGTGGTACCACCTTAATTTATGAATTTCAAACAATACATTTCAAATTCACCTTATTAGTCTATAACGTGACTAAATCGTGACTCTCTACTGAGTATGATACTATCTCCTCACTTCCGTTCAAAAGTCCTGTTCAAGAGCTACCTTCAATGTGCACTTCCTTAGAATACCTCACAGCCTTTGGATATTCCTCTCTGATAAGATTACACATCTAATCCTCTCTATCTTAACATTTTGCATTTTACTCTATGTTATGACAAAGCTCACATTCTGTCAAGTAGGAATTTCGGAATTATGTGCCCTTTTTGCTACTATTCATTCCCAAGCCTTGCACCACGCTGCAAGGCTATGGGCTAATAACGCAGAACAACCAAGAATCCAGCCCCTTCGCCGAAGGCGAACTTTAAATGGACTGGATTCCGTTGCTGTGAACGTTTTTTGTGAACAGTAACGCCCATTTTAGAAAACTTGGATTATTCCAACAATCTTCTTTCTTCAAGTTTTCCTTAATGCTTCCATCTTCCATTATAATAACATAGTCTGCCAATAAAGCAAATTTCGGTGAATGCGTTATATAGACAACAGTTTTATCTAATGATAGCAACGTTTTCATTGCTTTATCAGCACTTTCTTCATCCAAAGAACTTGTTGGCTCATCTGCTAAAAGTATTTCCGAATCCCCATATAGTCCTCTGATAAGATTTACTCTCTTTGTTTCTCCTCCTGACGTCTCCCTTGCAAGTCTGTTTATAAATTCAACAGCACTACCAATTCCCATGTCTTCCAGTGCCTTTATACTATCTTTTTCAGAAAAATCACAATTGCCATAACGAATGTTTTGCAACACTGTATGTTCATAAAACAACAAATCATCAGCAGGCATATACCCCATTCTCTCTTTCAGATGCATAACCTTCCCATCATCACATTCACATAATCCAGCTATTACTTTTAGCAGTGTAGACTTCCCACTTCCATTTTCTCCAATAATAGCAATCTTACTCTTTTCAGGTATGTGACAAGTGATATCATTTAGTATTTTCTTTTCATTCATACTCACGCAAACATCTTCCAAAGAATATACTCCCTGACGCTTACAATCAACAGGAACACTACTTTGCTCCAATACCTCGCCTAATCGGTTAATCGGTACTAAGGAATTCGGAAATACAGCAATATTGTTTCCCAACTCACTGGCTTTGGAACAAAGTGAGTCAAACGCAATGAACGAGGATACGATATCTTCTACAAACAACTTAACGCTTTCCCTGTTAATCATAAAGTTCCATGCTAGTCCCACCTTAAACACTCCAGTAAAAGCACCTTGAAATGCATCAAATAACAAATTACCATTCAATTTACATTCTTGTGTGTTGAGATATGTACTTCTGCTCTCTCCATATAAGTTACGCATCCATTTTTCAGTCTGATTTTTCTTATGGAAACTGGAGGACAAAATTAATGAGTTCGCCTTTTCGATGGTATTTGCATTATCTCTCTGCAAAAGATTAGAATATTTATCATTAAAAGAAAACTGCATCTTAACACAAATTAATACGATAGCCACCATAGCAAGCGCAACTAACCCAATCTCTGGTGAAATACCAAAAAGCATCACCACAAGTAATGCAACGGAAATCGTATTGCTAAGTATATCCGCTAATGTAAAATAAAGTCCCATAATATTGCCTGTTCCCGCAGCAATTCGTTGAAACAAGTCATCATTTTGATAGTTTTTTTTCACCGTCCATAAAGGTAACCCGCTCATTTCTTTAAATGTATTTTCCGCAGCATGGAAAGAGAATTTAGTTGCCCAAGCATTCCCATATACATTTATAAAATACATAATAGCAAAATTAGCTGCTAACACAAGCACCCCTATCACAGTCACTCCAAACAGCATAGAACGGTCTCCCGCTGCCATAGCACTAAAGCTATACTTAATAATTAATGGCATCATCAATGTTACTTCCACTTTAAATACCATAATTATTATCATCAATGTATACAACTGCAATTTATTACCTTTCAGTAATTTAGCTGACAGGCGACCTGCCAATAACAAATCTTTTCTCATATGCTTCTCCTAACGTATGTTCCCTATGCTTATTATTCGTCTTCTTTCATCCGTAGAACAGAATCACACATAGCAATCACGTCTTGATTATGTGAGATTAAAATCAGGATTTTATTCGTAAGTCGAACTTCTGTAATTAAATTGTTAAGAACTTTCTGTTCTGCATTCGGAGACATGGCATTCGTAGCTTCGTCTAAGATCATTACGCTCTTATCCGTGTAAAAACATCTTGCAAGACAAAGCTTTTGGAGTTCTCCACTTGATAAGTTGCCTACGCTAACAATATGGCTCTCTTTGTCTTCAAACGATTCTACTAAATTATCTAAATCCGCAAGTTTTATAGCCTTTTGAATTTTCTCCTTCTGTGCATACTCACTTTCCTTTAATGTAATATTGTCTCTTACACTAAGGGGAAGAAGAACAGATTCTTGCTGTAAGTACAAAATCTCGTTCCATAATGCTCGTTGCGAAATATCTTGAATCGGCTTTCCATTAATATAAAGAGCACCTGCAAAGCCATCTAACTCCTTTAATAATAGTTTTAGGAATGTTGTTTTTCCTGATCCCGATTCTCCAAAGATTCCAATTACTTGACCGTTAGTTGCATGAAAATTCTTCACCGCACATTGTACTGTCTCCTGATTATAGGAAAAAGAAAGATTTTTAACTTCTATATCTGCTATTCTCCCAAGCGTATCCTTTACTATCTCGTTATATACAGTCTCTGCTGTCTTTAAAAATTCGTCTATACTATTTCCCATACCCTTAACGGTATTGTATTCCGCCATCTGATTCGGAATCTTAAACAGTGCATCGGCTAACACTGGAAGTAGCATAATAATCGCAGACAAATCAGCAATTGAAAATTTTCCAACAATCGTTAGCATGCCAAAATAAATGATGGCAATCAGCACAATTCCAACATTACTAAAACGCATGCAGATTCGTGCCATATTCGTATGCTTTGTAAGCTCTATCAGACTTTTTTGATTGCGTTGTATCTTCTCTTCAAATTCATCATATACAGTTTCCTCCAAAAAAGGAAGCATCTCACTACACCGTAAATACTCTAACATTTCTGCATAAACTTGATTAAACGTTTCCGTAGATTCCTGAGACACTTCTTGTATTTTACTATTACTCTTTCGCATAAGAAGAAGTCCAAGCCCTGTCACTACGTAGCAAATCAAAACTGCCTCATAACTTAATACAAATGTATACACAGTCACCACGATTATCGTAATCGCAATATTCCAATATCCAAGTACCGTGTCCAAGTATTGATTCACAAGCTTAGAAACTGTACTCTGCATTAGCGTAAAAACTTTATCACAATTTTGGTTCTTGGGATTGCTATATACATAATCAATCAGTTTATCCTCATAAGCAACTGCGATTCTTTTAAAAAATCGGAATTGAATCTTTTGTCTTAACATCACTAATACGACATTCACACATACGGCAACAAGGAATAGGATTAGTAATATTACTTGATTTTCTCCTCTTCTTAGAATTATCTCTATAATTCTTTTTAATAAATATACCAATACAAAAGATTGAATAACCCCTGTTATCAGAGTCAGTAAAATACACACGACCCAGCTCCCCATTGATTTCTTCTTTTCCTGTTTTATGATCTCTAACCAATCCATAATAATCTCCTATTAATAAGTTGCTACGAGTATACTTACAATTAAAACATGTTACTATAAACATCTTGTGCGCACAATAGTCAAAAACATTGCAGAGACAACAAGTAATTGCTCTGCAATGTTTTCAATTTATACCGCAATATGATACTCTTCCAGCACTTTTGCAACTTCCTGCTTCGCTTCTGGTATTTTTTCTACTAATGCTGTTAATTGAGAAAAACCTTTCTCTCGAATCTCTGTATTGTACTCAATACGTTCACGAATCTTTTGACGTCTTAGATTTAGCCTATGCCTAATCTCTACCATCTCTTTATTATCAATAAGTGCAGCCGCTTGATATGTCCAGATATCAATATCTGCTACTTCATGTTGTCCTAACTGCTCAATTAGTTGTACATTAAATTCATTCATTCGTTCTGTATTACGTACAAGTTCTAACTGCATCCTCTTTGCTTTACAATATTGTTCCCATTGAAATCTAAGTTCAAGAGCACTATTTACATTGTATTTCTTACAAGCATAATCAATACAATTTGTACTGTTTACATATTTAATCTTAACAGTATTCAATAGCGTGATTGCCTTGTTTAACTTAATTTGTGCCAATTTCAGATTATAGGCGTTCTTACGACCTTCTAAGAATATATATAATCCACTAATACCTGCTAATGCTATTGTTAATAGATATGGTATCTGCATATCTTTTCCCGCTACCACATCAAGTACATAGAATAATACAACCATCGTCACTACAAGTAAGGAAGTTGTGATTGCTATCTTCTTCAAGTAACGTTGTGATGCTGCAATCTCTTTCTTTTGATGCCTTAACACACCCTTTTCTCCTTCAAGATGATGCATATCATTCTTGATTTTTGTGTTATAAGCTTCATACTCTTCTAATTTTTTAATATCTTCTGGTAGCTTTGTCTCATTCTTTTCATAATACTTATATTGCTTTTCAGAAAGTTTAACATCTCGTTTGCTTTGGTATTCATGTCGTTCTCTTGATAATGTCACAAGATTTCTTGCAGTATCTACAAGTGCTTCCTTTTCTTCCCCTTCAATTCTGTCAATCTTTTGAATATCTGTTAGGTAAGAAGTCACTGCTTGATACTCTAGTTTTGCTTCCTCATTCTGCTTTGTTGCCTCTATAATCTGCTCACAATATCCTCTGATACAGCGTTCCCTATCTGGTCTGGAATTCAAATCAACATCGTATGATTCCATCTCCACCGATATGTTTTCCACTTCGCTTTGTATACTTCTTTTGCTTGTATCTCTCGTCTTACTGTCTTTTTCTTCTTCAAGCCGTTCTTGCTTTAATTTCTTCATAGCATATGCCATTTCCAGAAATTCTTGACCCGCATTATTTTCTTCTTGTACCTTCTTCTTTTTGAATCTACCGAATAATCCCATTTTTCTAACTCCTAGTCTATGAAAGGATTCCTTTACGATAAGTCTCTTTATACTGCCTTATTGTTCCTTTAAGCTCTCTATAATACTGCGCTACTTTTCCTTCTTTTTTTAACGCACTTAATCGATCAATATTCTCATATTCTGCAATTTCAAGTGCCGCAAGTTCCTTTGCAAATATATCTTCTTCCAATTGTGATTGCTGTTCCTGTGAAACACCGAATTCTTCACAAGCTGTTTTAAATTCTTCCGTATTCTTTGATAATAATAATGAATATAGATACTGCATCAAAGATTCTTCCCTTTGGTTTTGCTTATATGCTATTAGATAATACTTTGCTGCCTCAGAAGCTGACACAGACTTCGCCTTTGCAACAGCCAAATTATGATAGATGTCCCCATATTCAACTTGGGTGAACATAGCAGATTCATTCGCATCAACAATTATCTCATATTCAGCCAATGCCTTTGCATACTGTCCATATCTAAGATAATTATCTGCTTTGATTTTTCTTTTCTTTATCAATGGCATACGTTCAATCTGTTCCATGATTTGAATCAGCTCACGAATCTGTGGTTCTGTGTAGTAATCTGCACTACACAAAAGACTTACAACAATATCTTTTAAGTTATTACGTCTGTTTAGCAAGTTACGAATCTTATCTGCCACTTCCGGTAATCGCAGTTCCTTCTCAAGCCAATCACAAAATGAATAGGAGAACGCCTCCTCTGAAATTAAATAGATATTATTATATATATAATAATTCAGTTCATCCATCGAATAGATTCTTGCCTTTGAGAATGGAAATGTATATGGTTTTTCCGTAACTTTACCTGTACAAAAGATCAATTTTCCCATAACAATACTCCTTTTTTTATTCTAGTAAGACAATGTAATTGGTTGCTGAAATATCTGATTCGTTGAAGGATAGAATTCACCAAATCCCATATCTTTCACCGTTACAAGACATGTATTCGAGTCAGAACACGCAAGTCGAAACTCAATTCTCGTCATCTTAGATGGTCGTTTCTCAAGCCCTTCTAACGATATCTCATGTTTATGAACTTCCTTGGTATATAAATCTTGTACGTTAATTACAATCTCTGCTATATCATCTAAAATCAATTGAATCTGACAATTTGCTTCATACCAAAGTGTTCCTGCCTCTACAAGTGTATAGTCATGTAACTGTGCATCTTTATATAAAGCCACACTAATGGAACTCTTTACCATTTCCTCTGTAATATAGATATAGTCTTCCGTCTTTCCTTCACCGGATAACTGCCTTGCATAGTAGCAAGCACCCTTTGTATAAAGATTCTGCCCTTTAAAGACACGACGTCCTGTACATAGATTCTTAAATACAGCATCTGCCCAAGACCCTTCAAATCCTTTTCCCGTCATATACAAAGTCGTTACCAACTGCTTATACAATACACTTTTCGCTACATTTTCAAAGATATAAGAGAGACTTTCCTTATCATCAAGATCCTCAAGCAAATCAAAGCTCAAAGTATCTGATAAATCTTTATGTGTAAGCATAATCGACATAGGTACATGTTTTCGGTTAACTTTTAATTGATAATATTGTAGACCATTTTCTTCAAAGTCAAAGATACCCACATCATTCATCCACAAATCTCGATTTTGGCTCATTGCAAAATTCACTGCACTTTGCGTATGACTCTGTACTGACACACGATCTTTTTCTAATGAAAGTGCCTCTAATGCTTTATATATTGTCTTAATAAGCGTAATATCAAGCACAGGGACTGTAACTACTAGCTTTGCTACCATATCATTCGGATAGTAGCGTTTCAATAAACTAAGACATTTTCGAAAGAATCTTTCAAGTATTGCTTCTGGTGCTATCTTCACATCAAACACATAGAATTCCTCACGCTTGCAGATTCTTTCTACTAACTGGTCAACAAGTACAGCTTGACCTAACTTTGTCTTATCAATGGCGTCTTCACCAAACAACCATTCCTTCGTATCTTTTCTAACACCTAACACGGTAGGTATCATATAGTTTGTATCATCGTCTGTATAGCAGATGGATTCGGGCTCAAATGACTTTTTACTATAACAACTTATCTGCGAAAAATCATTACATAAGTCAAATCCAACTAACAATTTTCTCTCCTGCGTCATTCTAATTCCCTTCCAAAATCTCTGTTTATTACAGTGGTTTTAATAATTCTTCAATAATATAATCCTGTGTTACATATTGCTTCATTGTATCTAGTAACGTTTTCTCGTCCTGCATATGATAAGAGGTTATCATCAAATTAATTAAATCAAATTTTGTATCTGTATCTTGGCTAATACAAGCTACTTCTCCTGCCTCAATGCTATCTGCTGCCTTCTCTTCCTCACTACCATCTTCCGTAATATAGTATAGTAGCTCCTCATGACTAAATAGCATAAACTCTTTCACATATATGCCTTCGAATACCTCATGCATCTGCTCTGCAACGTACTCTTTCGGTTCTGCTGTCTCATCACTATGCTCCATATAGTAATGAATTACAACATTCTTCTCTTTACTTGTACGATACATAACATAGTATTTATTAAACAATACCTCTGATAAAGCGACTTTCCCTTTATAGTCTTTGAAAAACGGTAATACAATCCCTTTCTTCATTAAACGATTCACTTGGAAGTCCACAAATTCCGCTTCTTCCTCTGTTAGTGTCTCGTGTGTGCTATAGTATTTTAATAACGCTATCGTGCAGAATTCATTCTCTTCCACAGCAATCTCTTTTTTCATAATAGGGAATAGGGCTTCCTCTACTTCTAAATCCTTCAGCAAATATTGATATGCATAATACGTAACAAAACCACGTATTAATATTTTATTATCACCTTTTTTACAGTAGTTTGCGAATACATCTCCTACAGAAACATTATGATTTTCTGTAAATAGAATCTGTCCTAATAGACGTTCTTCATAAGAAGTAATCTCCATATTACGAGCATATGCTTCCTTCCAAATTGCTAGCATCTCTTTTGATGTTCCTTGGAAATACGTAACTAGGTATTCAAGTATTGCATCATGATATTTCTCCATCTTAAATAGCTCATGACAAAGATAAATTAAAACTTCATTACGTCCCGGCTCACTCATAACTAATTTAAGACATAATTTATGAAGTCGATTACTTGGTATTGACGCACAACCAAATCGACCAAGTGCCTTTATTGCCTTATCCGATAAATCTCGTATAATCATATACTCCATCATATCGATACGTTCTGATTCTGTAAGTGTTTTCATATCCACTTCTTTAAGGTAGGCATCAAGTAACTCTCCATCATAATGATCATAGTAATGCTTAATTAACGCAAGTAAGAACTTCTTATAACACCAAGCTTGCAAGTTTGGAATCTGTATTGCAAGTCGTAATAATAATATTGTATCTTGTGCATTCTTATGATAGCTAAGTGCCAACTCTGATAGGTGTAATAGTAATAACGGATTCTCTTTCTCGTACACAAAACAAACTTCTGCATACTTACTGTAATCCATTAATTGCTGTGCATTATATGGTACTGTACCGTAATATCTATTATCATTATTATCTACAAGGAATATCTGCGCATTCTCTGTAAAGACAGGAATTACTGTTTTCCCATCCTTCAGCGGATGATAGATTTCATTCTCTAGTTCCTTATGCACAACACAAACACCTTTGATATTCGGATTATAACATGTGATTTCGTTATAATACATCAATACAGAAAGATCTTTTGCTATTGTTTCATCTACTTTCTCAGGTAAGAGCAAGTCATTATAGATAACTGCTAGATTTCCATTAATCTGTCTTGCATGTAATTGACGATACATAAATCGTTCCATTTGCTTCACATACGTCTTATATATTGATGGATCTTCTTCCTTGTTTCTTATAATCTGTGCATATAAGAATGCTTTACGATTATCCGATAAATTGCTGTTGTACATATAATACAGATAAATAGGGTGACTAAGACTCATATTCTCATCGTCGTCATCAACTGCATACATATAATACTCATGTAGACTTGTTAATTTCAATTGCGCTTCCACACCTAATCGATACCATTCAAAATACTTATTATCTGTCTTCTCGCTCTTAATTAATAGTGCACAAATCGCATATAGGATATCATTCATTGGATGCTCTTCGTATAGACGTACTAATGTATGATAAATCACACTCGAAAATGTTTTCTCTCTCGCTGCAAGATAGGCGTACTGTACAATAATTTCTTTATTTAAATAGCTTTCCTTCGCTCCCCAGTTTAGTACTGCACATTCAAATGCCCCTAACTCCTGTAGTAGCGCAGGATTCGAATTAAATGTATTACATGCTTCAAAATACATAATTGGACTCTTACATCCTAACTCACACATTTTACGAATATCTCTTAGCTTATGCACTTTATTAGAATCGTATTTTTTATCCAAATAGAGTAAGAACCAAAGAATTCTCCAATCAGATTCCTTCTCATAAAACTCTCGAATTGTCTCTACTGCTGAATCAACTACTTCTTTGTCTTTCTTATATAGAGCAGTCAAATACTGGTATGCACAATATGCAATTGCATTATTCTTGTTTCCTTCAATACGCTTTCCAAAACTAGCCAACATATCCTCTGCCATTGTATGATTTTCCGATATAATATAAAGATGTGCTCTGGCTAAATCGTAATATATATCATCTTCTAGAATTGTCAAACTACTAAGGGTATCACTTGTATCTTGTATGTAACTTGATAAATCAATCTTATTCATACGGAAATTCAAGTAATTCTTAGTTAACTGTAATTCATAACGTCTTAAACGAATCGCTCTATCATCGTCTGTTTGCCTTTTATGAGGAACTTTACAAGTTACAGGAATAATAACCTCTTGATATACCGTTTTTACAATAATTTGTCCATAATTCATTCCCCTACGCATCTGGCTTGGATCTAATACTACTTCAAGTGGATAACTGTTTGTAGCAAAATTGTCCGTCCATAAAACCTTATGGTCCAACTTAATAAATGGTGAATCTGTGTATAATTTAATCTCTGAATAACCCCAGTTATTTCGAGTTATATATAACTTCTCCATAAAAGAGTTTTTATCTACTTCAAAGTACAATTCACTTTTATCAATATCAATCATAACTGGCGTTTTTTTATGTATTGCAATCAAAAACTCTTCCATTGCTTGGCTTGCAGAGATGCTCTTCATTAGGGAATCATATAGACCTCTATAAACTGGTTCTTTTTTCAAAAAAACATTCACAAACTCATCCGTTTTAAATAAGCTTAAAGCAGCCGCTGGATCTTCCTTTGCTAAATTAGTAAATTGAAATAAATCTTTTATCTCACCCTTTTTTATCAAACAATATGGCGAAACTACATGAAAACAAAAAGGTATCTCAAATTCTCCCATACTTGTAACGCATGTGATGATACCTTTCTCTTCACTATTCACGTGTAAACCAGACGCTCTAAACTTATAGCGAATTATATTCTCTACTCCACAAAACTGTTCATCTGTAATTCTTAATAATCGATTCGACGAATACACAAGACCCTTTATCTCTAACTGATCTTGTGACGCAATTGTAAAGCAACCATAATAAGAACTTCCCTGTTCAACAGTCACTGTTATTTGTTTATCAGAAAGCATTAGCTTTGGTAACTCAAACTCGAAATTTCCTCTTGAAAATTTTGTGATTTTTTCTTTCACTTATTATCACCCACATATTTTATTGGTAACTATCTAGGACTCTGTCCTTTTCTACTACTATTTCGTCATATTCTCTCAATAATTCCAAATAGTAACCTCGTATTCACACCTTGTATGATATTATAACATACATCAAACACGGTTTCTACTTTTTTCGAACTCTAAGTTGTAGTTAATAGTAAAAAGTGATATTATAGATTCTAATAATATCAGACGAAAGGATGTCTTACTATGATTAAACATAAAGATCATTTTCATGGAAGCGATTTAGAGGCAATTGAACAAGTTTATGGTATAAAAAAAGAGAACATAACTTCATTCAGTGCAAACGTAAATCCACTCGGTGTTTCTTATCAATTACGTGAATGTCTCGCCTCTCATATAGATGCTATAACTACTTATCCAGACCGTGAATATGCTTCGTTACGAAACTGCATCGCCTCTTATGTACATTCTGACGCTGCAAACATTATTGTTGGCAATGGTTCAACTGAACTAATTTCTCTCATGATTCAAATTAAATCGCCAAAAAAGGCATTGATTATCGGCCCAACATATTCCGAATATGAACGTGAAGTTTCACTTGGTGGTGGTAATTCCTTCTACTTTCCTTTACAGGAAGCAGATAACTTTAAACTAAATCTTGATGCCTTATGTTCCAAGTTAACCTCTGATATTGATTTACTTATTATCTGTAATCCAAATAATCCAACATCAGGAAGCATCTATCGCAAAGATATGCGTAAAATTCTTGACCATTGTAAACGAAATGATATCTTCGTTATGGTAGACGAAACTTACATTGAATTTGCACCTGATATGGAGCAAATCAGTAGTGTTGCCTTAACAAACGATTATAATAATATTATTATATTACGTGGAATTTCCAAGTTCTTCGCCGCCCCTGGACTTCGTCTAGGCTATGCAATCTGTGGAAATGCTGATCTTATCAAAGAAATTAATAACAAGAAAAATCCTTGGACCATCAACACGCTTGCTGCGATAGCTGGCGAAATCATGTTTCATGATACGGAATATATTCATTCCACGAAGCAATTAATTAACAAAGAGCGTGATCGAATCTGTACTACTCTTGATACAATACCTAACATAAAATATTATCCTTCAACAGCTAATTTTGTTTTATGTAAAATCTGTAGCGATACGATTACCTCAAATGATTTATTCGAAGCAGCTATCCGCAAAGGATTAATGATTCGTGATTGCTCCACTTTTCCATTCTTAGATGAACATTATATTCGTTTTTGCTTTATGTCACCGGATAAGAATGATGAACTTCTTGCTGTAATCCAAAGTGTTTGTAGTAAATAGACTTAAAACCAGTATCAATTTGAATGTGATGATGTGAATCCAAATTGATACTGGTTTTTTTGTGATTTATATCGTAGTCTTGAATCGTCACTATTAAATATTACTAAAGAATCGATAGAACGAATGCAATATATCGACCGACGCTGCAAACAGAATAATTGCTATAGAGAAATTCGCAATACTCTGCATCGTGAGTGACTGCCAGACAAATGTTGTAACCCCTGTTTCCTGCATCTGCATTAAAAAATCCGGATTCCAAATACCTTGAGCACGAAACATAATAAAACATACTACTGCACTTAATATCGTTGAAACTCCTTTTAAGATTAGCAGTATAAAATCTGGACGGTTTCTCCAAATCGCTAGTATACTATATATAATCGACACAACAAGTATAACAGCAATTAATATCTTGAAATCTTGGACACGACTTGCTAAGAAAAGCGGAACTTTTAGAGTTTCCCCTCCATTCTTTACAATTGCACCTACAAACAGGTCATTCCCAGTTGCAAAAACTACTATTAATAATACCGTCTTAATAAACAAACCTATTACATAGTCCATTCTCTTATTCGGTCTCTTTATCTTTGGATAGCGTAGATGTAATGCTGTCCAAGCTCCCTTGGCATGTTTCTCTTTTTCCTCTTCATTTTTCAAAAAGCGATTAGCAATATAATATATGATTGTAGTAAGCACATAGAAAAATGCAAGGCTGACTACACTGCTTCTCGCGAAGGAAGAAATATTTGCCCCTACGCCACCACTCTTATCCATACATAAGTATGCTACCAAATTTCCAACAATTACAAAAGGTAATAGCATCAATAGTAACCTCTGGTAAGACGCTGCACTCTCTTTTCCAACAATTTTACTTTTATACTTGCAATAATCTCTTCCTAAATCTCTTGGGCTTCCAAGAACGTCTAAGACTTTCATAATCTCAGCTTCTGACATATCTTCCAACTTCTTGTTTTCCTGCTTTATCGCTTCTTCTTCCATTCTTTTTAGAACATCTTCCTTAACACTCTTTCGCTTAGAAAACGTTACATGTATTAAAACATCATCTACATACCTATTTACTAAATGCATATTCTACCTCCAATTTTCTTCGTTTGCAATGACTTCATCTTACATTTCTTATTTTTCCGATACCGTTTCCGATTTGGGACAGAATCGTTCGAATATAATATAGTCAAAGTACCCTTCGCACTCGCTTCTTTCCTGTTCACTACGCACTGTCCATGCGAATGTATATGGTTTATATACTTTCGAGCACAAATAAAATGACATACATTTTCGATATTTATACTTATATGAAATAAAATCTGGCTTTGCTAACCAATTAAACAACAAATTTTGCATAAGAAAGAACCAAAACTTATTCCCTTCCTTTTTATCTTTAAAAAACATGGTTGCTAACTGTCCTCGCATTACCGCTTTATTATGGATTCTATACCACAACATACCTAATGGATTAAAAGATTGCACACAGTAAACGCCCTTATACGTACTTAACATAGCATTCACAAGCTCGCAAGTCCTCTTATAGTTATACTCTAATTTCAGCTCTACAATCACAGGTACTTTCCCATTAATTGTACGCAACACTTCATCAAATCTTGGAATCTTGCAATTTGATTTTAGCAATGTATACTGACATAATTCCTCATAAGTCATATCGTATATATTCCGATCCACGCCACACATTCTTAGTATAGAATAATCATGAAATACTACAATCACCTCATCTTTTGTCAATTGTACATCTAGTTCAATTCCATAATAATTCTCAATCGCATTCTCAAAAGCTTGAATCGAGTTTTCTGGTGCCTTCGACTTATTATTATACAATCCTCTATGTGCAAAAAACCATCCTTTAAAGGCTTTATCATCTGCTCGATGAAACATTCTTGGCATAATTGCTAACAGATATAGAATAACTAATGCTACAAATATGCTCACACCAATTAGTATCGAATTCATTCCACTTGTTCCTTTCTTAGGCTGACGATAACTCTTCCTAATCTAACATCAAATTCAACTGCTATTATACAACCAAACACACAATGAAGCAAGAAAATCCCAAGAAGATTCTTACTTTTAACAGTTTTTCTTCTTGGGATAATATATTATTATATGATTATTGCTTCAAATTCTTAACGATAGATTATTTCTTCTCTTCCAGGACCATTTGATACTAATTTAACTGGTACTTCTAATTCTTTTTCAATAAATTCAATATATTTTCTACAGTTTTCTGGAAGATCTTCATATTTTGTAATTCCACGAATTTCTTCTTTCCAACCTGGTAATACTTCATAAACAGGTTTTGCTTTTGCAAGCTGTACTGTTGTTGGGAAATCTTTTGTTATCTTGCCATCAATTTCATACCCCACACAAACTGGAATTTCTTCAAGATATCCAAGTACATCAAGTACTGTAAGAGCTACTTGTGTTGCACCTTGAATTCTACAACCATAACGAGAAGCTACTGCATCAAACCAACCCATTCTTCTTGGTCTACCAGTTGTTGCACCGTATTCACCACCGTCACCGCCACGTCTTCTAAGTTCATCTGCTTCTTCTCCAAAGATTTCACTTACGAATTCGCCTGCTCCTACAGCACTAGAATATGCTTTTACTACTGTCACTATTTCTTTAATTTCATATGGTGGGATACCTGCTCCAATTGCACCATATGCAGCTAATGTAGAAGAAGAGGTAACCATTGGATAGATACCAAAGTCAGGATCTTTTAATGAACCTAATTGTCCTTCTAATAAGATATTCTTACCTTCTTTAATCGCTTGGTGTAGGAATGTTGCAACATCACAAACATAAGGTGCAACCATTTCTTTATACTCCATTAATGTATTATATAATTCGTTCTCATCGATTGCTGGTTTCTTATAAAGATGCTCTAATATAACATTCTTTTGTTCACATACTCTTGTAATCTTTTCTCTAATTACCTGCTCGTCTGCAAATAGTTCTGAAACTTGGAAACCAACCTTTGCATATTTGTCAGAATAGAATGGCGCAATACCCGACTTTGTTGAACCAAAAGAAGCTTTTCCTAAACGGTCCTCTTCATA
>NZ_JAVBNS010000163.1:0-23636 GCF_031551385.1 Anaerosporobacter sp. | reverse complement strand
CCTGGATGTCCAGCTTTTGCACTATGCACTGCTGTTACAATTCCTTTACGAACCTCATTGGCCTTTTTTTGTAGTTCCAATTTATCCATAATCCGTCTCCTTTAAATTGATTTATTAATAAAAAATTTTTCCACAGAATGCAAAGCATTCTTGCAAAGTTCGGCTTTAGCCGAATCTTTTTTTATTCGCCAAAAACTTTTCTATAATCTTCTTGGAATTTTACGATTCCTTGATCTGTTAAAGGATGCTTTGTCATCTGTTCTATAACAGAATATGGAACTGTAGCAATATCTGCTCCTGCTAAAGCACAATCCGTTACATGAATAGGATTTCTAACTGAAGCAGCTATAATTTCTGTTTCTATACCAGCAACTGCAAACATATCTGCAATTTGTCTGATTAAATCAGTACCATTCTGTGAAATATCATCAAGTCTGCCTAAGAATGGTGATACATATGTTGCGCCAGCTCTAGCTGCAAGCAATGCTTGATTTGCAGTAAATACTAATGTTACGTTTGTTTTAATCCCTTCTGATTTTAAAACCTTAGTAGCCTTTAGACCTTCTACTGTCATAGGAATCTTTACTATCATATTTGGATGAATTTTTGCAATTTCTCTACCTTCTGCAATCATAGTTTCTGCATCCACTGTAGTAGCTTTTACTTCTCCACTTATAGGACCATCTACTATAGATGTAATCTCTTTAATAACTTCTACAAAATCTCTACCTTCCTTAGCAATAAGTGATGGATTTGTAGTAACTCCGCAAATAACACCCATATCATTCGCTTTTTTGATGTCTTCTACATTAGCTGTATCAACGAAAAATTTCATCTTTAATTTCCTCCTTAAAAACATTTTTTATAGTTTTGCATATGCAGATATTATATCACTTTTTATCCTGCATGTCTATTTTCATTTTGGCTTTTTAGCTAATTTTAATTAAATTTTACATTAAAAATACATTTGATTGAAAAAACAAAGAAATCGCCAGCATATATCGACGATTTCTTTGTTTTATAATAAAAATTCACGTGAATTTTTTACTACTTTTTATTTTTTTCTAACTTCTCAAAACTCTTCTTATACTCATCTCGAATGTCATCCACTGAGAGAACGCAATCATGAATCGTAACTTGACTTATTCTACCTGTAAAAGAATCCATAAAAGTATCTCCACCAACCACTACTCTCGTAGGTGATTCAATTGTATGTACATCATCTCTGAATGCAAAAAGCTCGCCGTTTACATATACCCTGCTTTCAGATTTCCTACTGTTATATGTAGCAGTTACATAATACCATTCATTCAACTCTATACTATGCCCGATAGCATCATGCCATTCATCCTCATAGAGCAGATCCTTTACTCTAAGCATTACTATTCCATCCCACGCAAAAGGCATAACACTCATGAATCCATTGCTATACTCTGTATAGAATACACTGGTCCAATAACTAAATTCTTCTACGCTCATCATAATAGATACTGTATAGTTTTGTGTACGCATTACTTCGTTTGGTAACTCTACTACATTTTGAAGAACTGCTCCACCTGTAAATCTTATTACTTGCTTTTCTAATTCTTCGCAGTATTCAAATATGCACTTTTCTCCAACATATCTACCTTTATTTTTTCCTGTACGTTCTTCTAATGTACCATCAAAATCATAAACAAAAGTATTATTTTCTTCGTATATATTTTGAAGAGCATATTCCACAAATGCTTCCGGCTTTAATGCCTCTGAAAAATACTTTCCTACACCAATATTACAGCCATAACCTGATAAATATTCTACAGACTTTTTGTCTTCAATTCCTCTTGCTACAATTTTTATATTCAGCTCTCTCGCAAGTGATATTATACTCTTTATCATAGTTGCGCTAGAACGGCTGTTTAGCATACTCTTTGTAAGTTCTGTGTCTATTACCCATTGATCTGCAAGGTTATCATTTATATCAAGCAAAGACACACCGATATTTCCAATGCTCTTTTTATATGATATAGAATATCCTGCTTTTTTTAATTTCTTTACAGCCAATGTTGCTTTTTCTGATGTATCAAGATCGTTTATTCCTATAATAAATCTTTCAGGCTTTAAATCATACATCTCAACGGTTTTTTGAAGCTGCTCCACTATATTTCCCACAAGAAAATGTTTTCTTGATATGTTCATAAATACAGGTAGCTTATCAAGTGGTGTATTTTTCCACGTTTTCATATTCTGACATAATTGTTCAAATATGTACATCTCAAGTTCAACCACAAACCCATCTTCTTCAAGAATCTCCATAAATACAGAATGATGTCTCAAGCCATCTTTTGGATGATCCCACCATATTTTAGCCTCTGTACAGTCTATTCCAGATGTAACCATATTCATTCGAGGTTGGAAAAATACTTTAAACTGACCCGCTGCCAGTGCTGCATTTTTCTCTCTTAGCACCGATAACTTATATGTAAACTGCTCCTCAATACTGTTGTATATAATATATTTTCCCTTGCCACTCTTCTTCGCCTGGTACATCGCAATATCACATTTTAACAAAATATCATCTAAATCTTGACTAGCTGGCTGATCAAATATAATACCTATACTAAAGGATATAATAGAATTTATATCCATACTCATTTCTATTTCATCTACTGACTTTAATATATTCTCTGCAATCAAAACCACTTGTTCTCGTGAAACGCTGCCTTCAATCATAACAGCATACTCATCTCCACCCATCCTGGCAAGGAATGCGTTTCCTATCTTTTCTTTTACCATATGGCTCACTTTTATAAGAAGCTTATCGCCAATCTTATGACCATATGTATCATTTACTTTCTTAAAGTTATCTATATCTAAAAACATACAATGAACTGAATTACCCTTTTTATTCAATTCAAAATGCTCATACAATCCTCTTCTGTTCGGAAGACCTGTAAGATAGTCTGTTTCTGCTACTTTTCTAGCATCTATCTCCTTAATCATCCTTTTTTCCATCTTCGTTTCTAACGTAATATATTTTAAAATATTTTTAAGACAGCAATATAATTCATCAATTCTGTATGGTCTACTTACTACAAATAGATTATTATCCTCTTCTATCTCTATTTTTAACTCGTCATCCCCCGTACATAGTATTACGTACATTTTCTTTGCCAATAGACGCAAAACATCAAGCTCGTAATCATCTTTTGCAATAATTACGCACTTATTTCTATCCATAATATTTATTGAGTTTTGCTCTGAAACAAAAGCTATTTGATCAAAAAAATCCCCATATTTACTGACATTGTTCATCAAGTCAAACAATTTGGTGTCATCGCTTATTATATAAACCTTCTCCATAGAATCGCACCTTTCTCTAGCCTAAGCAACGCCGTTTTTAATTGTTACATTCCTAGATGTTCAAGAAAGCCTTCGCACCCTGCATAAATATCGCGATACGTAGTTTCGAAATCTCCTGTATACCATGGATCATCGACATCTGCGCTCGCGTCTGCAAAGTATAGCATCTTATACACCTTACCCTCATTATCACCACCAAATATTTTATATATATTATGGATGTTTGCACTATCCATTCCAATAAAATAATCGTAGTTACTATAATCATTTTTTTGCAACCTAACTGCGTATTTACCTTCTACAGAAATCCCCTTTTTTTTCAAGACATTCCTAGTTCCGCTGTGAACAGGATTTCCCAATTCTTCTGTGCTTGTTGCCGAAGAAACAATATGAAATTCGTCTTTCAAACCTCTCTTTTCCACCATGTCCTTCAATACAAACTCCGCCATAGGAGAGCGGCATATATTTCCGTGACATATAAACATTACTTTAATCATAAATGTTTTGCTCCTTTTTGTCAATATGTTCTTAGTATTTTTGTAATTAAATCCCATTGCACTTTAGTGAATTTCACTTATTAATATACTATACACAAGTGAATCAGAATATGTCCCATCGTGACGCAAATAGTATTCGCGCAATCTTCCCTCATATGTCATATTACATTTCATCATCACTTTACCAGATGCAGGATTTTCAACATCATGCTTTGCAACTATACGATGATACCCTACTTCAAAAAGATACTTTATAACCGCAGACACCGCTTCAGTAGTAATGCCCTTATTCCAAAACTCAAAACCTATACAGTATCCAATCTCACATGATTTATTTTTCTCGCTTTTTTCTGTAACAGATATGCTCCCTATCACTTCATTTTGGTATTCAATAACCCAGCTATATATATTATCTTCATATGCATTTATTTGTGAAAAAATAAACGTCTTTAAATCTTCAATATTTTCGTATTTTTCCCATGTGAGAAACTTTGCGACTCTTTCGTCAGTTGCATAATTTTTAAATATATCTTCTGCATCATTTATACTATATTTTCTTAAATGCAATCTTTCTGTTTGAATATTTTGTGTTCCTTTGTGTGTAATCATGATGTTACCTTCTGTATGATTAAGTCCATACATTCCCATTCTTCATTATTTATATTGTATTTTGTAAGTTCCCCAGACTCTGCAAATCCGACAGATTTATAACAGTACATAGCATTACTGTTATCCACAAATACACCAAGCGAAATTTCATCTACATGTAAAAATTCAAAAGCATATTTCTGAGCAAGTAATAACATTTCCTTTCCATATCCCTTACCTCTTACTCTGCCATCTACAATAATAAACCCAAAACGGAGCTTCTTGTGTTCTTCGTCTAAAAATCTCATAATCATATGCCCCACCGGAACATTTTCCTCATTGCATGCAGTAAAAACCATGAAATTTGCATTATCTTTTTGTTTTTCATAGTTATCATTTAATTCATCAGCTGAAATAGGATATTTTCCTATAACGTCAGCCGACCACAGATAAAAGGTTTTCTCATCATCAATCCATGTGACTATTGTTTTAGCATCACAATTTTTATATGGTCTAAATATTAACATATTGTTCTCCTTCCCAAAATACTAATAACCTAATTCTTCATCAATAAATATAATTTCACAATTCATTCCCATCGGCGGACGTTCAATTATTGTTGTTATACGACAAATTCGATCAGGACTATTACAATCATAACACTTATCACCTTTTATGGCACATGGTGTTTTTACACCTACTCGCCTAGCATTCAATGGAGATGCCACATTTTTACTTCTGTATATTGCTTGTTCTATATTCTTTGTAATTTTATTTTTTCCTACCACATAATAGCAAGTTTCTGGACCGAAGGAAGTCATAGCAACTCTGTTACCCGTTCCGTCAATATTTACAATCTCTCCTAACTGGGTTACCGCATTTGCACTAGTTATATAAATGCTTGCATTACTAGCAAGGTTTCGAACTTCCATTGAAGCTACTTTATTATGCCATATAACAACATTGTTTTGCTGCAATGCTTCGTATAATTCCATTTCTTTTAGGGTTACACTTCCACCAAAGCCTATAGTTCGGCCTTGCAATTTACTAGAAAGGTAATCTCTTGCCTCTTCTTTACTAGCAAATAACTGTGTTATAAATCCATGCTTTTCAAAGTTTTTTCGTATTTCCATATAATCCATATATTTTTATTACCTCCAAACATCCTTATCATTTAGCCCTGATGCTAATAAGTCTAATTTACAAAATCTTTCATCATTATAAGCTAATGCAAGTGATTCTAAATCAATTTCAAAGTCTTTCACTTTTCCTTTCTTAATTTTGAAATTAACCTTTATATTTTTACCTGTTGAATTTCTAAGCAAGCTTATAATATCCTCATAATCTTTATTCACATACATCTTTGCATCTGTCATATCATACATTGCGTAACAGTATTTTTCTTCTCCAAAAACATTTCCATATGCTTCAATCTCTATAACTCCGGCTTCAAATTCTTCCTTATTTGCTTTAGACTTAAATGGCAACACTAATTCTACATTCTCAATCTTAGAAAAAAACATAATTAATTTCTCCTTTTTATTGTGTTTTATCTGATTCACAATATATACCTGTTACTCTATTACAGCATAATTGTCCATCGATACTTTTTTCATCAAATGTCTTATTTAGTTCTTCTAAGTCAAACCAATGTAATGCATGTGCCACAGTAATAGCATCAATACAATTATCTGGAAGTGTTGTATTTTCAGCAGAACCATCAATGATTTTTACATTGGTATATGTATCAACTGCAACCGAAAGTTGTGTACGCATATCTTTATTAGGTTCAACTGCATAAATAGTATATCCACGTTCTGCAAGTTCTTTTGTAAGCTTTCCCGTTCCAGCTCCAATGTCCGCAAACACTGCATTTGTAGGTGCAAGTTCAATGATTTTGTCAATGCATTCGCTGGTATATCCAGGTCTCCCTTTAGAATATGCTTCTGCTCTATTAGTAAAATTGTCTATATTCAATGCGTCTCTCCTTTTTAAATTCTGCCTTAATAGTTTATATTATCTTTTATATTTATAATCAAGCTAGATTTGCGTCTTACAACTAATTATAGCGTTGCTGATATATATCATTAGGTATAGGAATAATACAAAACGGGTGTGCAGAAGGATCAAACATTACTTTCCAGTTATCGGAATATTGATCTTCTGATATTTTAGCTCCACATGTAATCGCATGCTCAATTTTACTTTCAAACTCATCCATTCTAACATAAAAATCCAAATGTACCATCTGTTGCTGTTCATCCTTATTGGCTGGCCATTTTGGTTCCCTATAATCAGGGTTCTCTTGAAACACTATAGGAGTTTCGCTATAATCCTCCTTTGCTACAATAATCCATTTTTCTTCTTCCGAAATTTGACTTCTCTTTGTCCATCCAAGTAGCCTTACATAAAAATCAGATAGTTCTTCAATATTATCACTATCTATAACTATTGCACCTAATCTCATTGCTATTTTCATCCTTTCAACTTTGTTTTGCCATTAAACAAACTCTAAAACATGTAAAACATCATCCAAAACCGGTACACCAAGCGACTTTAATTTAGCCTTACTTTGATGCCCATTTGCAACGATAATGCATTCAGCATTAAGTGCTTTTGCAACTTCATAATCGTGTTCTGTGTCCCCTATTAAAATCACATCGCGAACTTTTTCCCGAGAAATATAGTCTAAACCCACATCAATTTTACTTTTTGCATAAACATCAGATAGCCCAAGAATTTCTTCAAAATATTGACAAATTTTAAAGTCATTCATCTGTGACAACAGATTGCTTTTCTCAGATGCTGAAAGAATAACCTGCTTAATTCCTAATTCTTTCACGCTTTTTAATACTTGCTCAACATTTTCATGTAATTTACAATTGCCGGTTTTATCTGAATGATAAATTGAAATATATTCTTTTGCCAACTCTTCAAATGACTGCGTTGAAAAATCAAAACCCACATTCTTATAATAATTGATAATAGGAAAGCAAAAGGCTTTATGGTAATCTAAAATACCGTCTAATGTTTTAATTTTACGTTTTGAAAGCATTTGATTGACAACTTGAATGCACCAATCAACATCATCAAAAAGCGTTCCATTCCAATCCCAAATAATATGTGAATAATTCTTTTGCTTTTCCATATCTTCACCGTCCTTAATATAAATAATCTATTCAGAAAGCATTTTCATAGCACCTTCGTAAATTATCTACATACTAAAATAATAGTAATAATTCTTTCCTATGCATTTAAATCCCGCCTTTTCTGCAAGCCTTTGTGATGCAATATTCGAAGTAATACAATTCCAATATGCTACTTTTCTTTGTTCAAAACAATAATTTAAAAAATACTTTGTCAATTCCGAAGCTATTCCTAATTGTCGATATTCCTCTATTATTTCAATATCTATTGGTAAAACATCATTGTAATTAGATGACCCCATAATAATTCCTATTATTTTGTTTTCATTTGTCGCTATAAATGCCACACCCATTTTCAAATATGATTCAGCTGTTCCCCATGATTCAAAAATCTTATCCATTAAAAATTCTTTATTCTTGAAATCCTCTTCTATACATTCCTTATCGACCTGACGAAAAGAATAGTTTTTAATGGGAATATTTATAGTAGGCTTCTTATTTTCATATACAAAGTAAATTTCCTGATCTTGTACAATTTTATTTTTTTCGAATGTTTTAAGCAACCTTTGCTCAAGTTCTAAATCATCTGCTGAAAATTCAAAATCTGTTTCTCCTGATTCTTTTAGCTGCTGAAACAATTCATTTTGAATAAATTCAACCAACAAATTGTACTCTATATCATTCTTAACTCTACCTAATACTCCAAATGATCCAACTGGTGCTGAATAAACAATGGCAAAATGTGGATTTTCTATTTCATCAACCCATATCTTACCTGCTGAATTTCCGCATAAAATTCCTGAAAAACTGGGACATGTTTCGAATGTTACTAGCCTCTCTGCAATTTGCATATTTCCCTTCTCTATTTTAATCATAAATAATACCTCTTTTAAGTTAAACAGTTGCACAATATATGTCTCACATTATAACACAATCCTCTGCGTTTTTAAATGCTTATTTTCTCACTTTAACTGCCAGTGCATGTGCCATCATCCCCTCTGACTCTGCAAGCTTAATGATTGAATCAGCATTTTTCTTTAACGCAGATTCCGGATAGTTAATAATACTATATCCTCTCATAAACTCTTGTACAGACATTCCTGATGAAAATTTTGCTGTTCCACACGTCGGAAGAATGTGATTTGTTCCACAAAAATAATCGCCTACCGATTCAGTACTGTATTCACCAACAAATACCGCACCCACATTTGTTAATTTAGGAAGTACATCTTGGTAATCGTCTAATAATAATTCTGCATGCTCCGGAGCAATTTGGTTTACAGCATCTACAGCTTCCCAAATTGAATCAACAACAAAAATATCCCCATAATTTTCAAATGCTTTCTTAGTCGCACCAACAAGATTATTTTCATTGCACAAGCGGATAATTTCATTATTTATTTTATTTGCTTGCTCCTGCGATAGGCAAAAAGTAGTGCTTGCTTCAAATCCTGTTCCGTGTTCAGCCTGAGACATCATATCAGCTGCAATGTATGTAGGATTTGCATTTTCATCAGCAATAATTGCAATTTCTGAAGGGCCTGCAATAAAATCAATTTTAACTTCACCAAATAGCTGTTTTTTCGCCATTTGAGTAAACTCATTACCTGGACCAGTTATTGCATCAACTTTTTTGACCGTTTCTGTCCCATAAGCGACAGCTGCTAAGCCCTGAGAGCCTGATATTTTATAATAATTTTTAACATTTAAGTAGTCGGCTACATATAGTAAGTGTTCATCAATTGTTCCATCAATCCTTGGTTTTGTTAGTATATATATGTTTGGTACACCCCCAACTATTGCGGGAATTAAGTTCATAAACAAACTAGAAACCAGAGGTGCCATGTTTCCGGGAACTGTAACAGCAACACTGTTGATTGGTGTATATTTTCGTTCTAGTATTGTACCATCTTCATATGTTTCAGAAAAACCTACAGGTAATTGTTTCTTGTGAAATCTAAAAATATTGTCACATGCCTTTTTTACCGCCTCTTTAAACTCCTCTGATACTTTTTCTTTTGCATCTGCAAATTCTTTTTCTGATACAAATAAACCGATTTCATTAATGTCAACATTATCAAATTTTTTCATATAAGCATATAACGCTTCATCCCCTTGTGTCTTGACATTTTCCAATACTTCTTTAACGACAGTTTCTACCTCTTTGGAAATACTACTTTTTCGTTTGAGAAGACTTACATATCTTGGATTTTCGTAACTAAATTTACTAATTGTAACCATTGTTTTTCTCTCCTTTATACTTTAAAATAAAAAAACGCCTGTTAAGGAAATTTTCCCTAACAAGCGTGGATCAAGCATTTTGCCCAATATCAATTACAATATATCAATATAAGTATAAATTGTCAAGCTTAAAATTAGTTCCCTCCTCTAAGCTATAATTTAGTCTAAATCATAATGTTTTACTTAGATAAATCATATCTACCAGCTGTACACCATCTTCAAACATTGGGTGGTTGTAGTTATCAACAAAGAAGTTCTTAATCCTATGAGAAATTCTAAAACCATTTTTCTGGTAAAACTGTAGTATCCATGGGCTATCACCTGTTCCTACTAACATTGTTTTATACTTGCCTTTGTAATACACAGATATGTGGTTTAAAAGCTTGCTTCCATACCCTTTCCCATGCCATTTTTCATAAGTGGCTATATTTTTCAGTTCACAAACCTCATCACTTTCCATTGTAACAACACAGATACTTTTTAGGTCACCATCGTATAATGCAAACAGCTCGCCTCGTTCTAAATATTTGGCAATCATGTCCTCTTGTTCATCTGCCAAAAGTAGTAAATCAATAAAATCTTTCTTGTTATTTTTTATAAGCTTTATTTCCACACTATTATCTCCTACAATTTATGTATTTTTGCAGTTCTCTAAATATGCAATCTTTTTACCTAAGCTTTTAGCATACTCAATTTCTGACATTGTGCTTTTTCCAATATATCCATCCTTGCTAATCACAAAAATCGTATCTGCCATATCAATTTTCCTCTTATGCATATCATCATTTATCCTTTATCTAATCTGTTCAACTTACATTTTTTTCCAATATAAAACACATAACCATAAATTTCTTTATACTTTTCGTACAAGTCAACCTCATACTTCATCTCTTTGATATAAGCCTTGACCATTTCGTTGTTCGGATACTTTTTCGGCAATTCATTTTCAGCAGCTGATCTTGGAACATAATAATTCTGTGTCCAACATTCTTCCGGCAATGTAAATGCGGATACAAAGCTATAACCCGACTGTTGCATTGCCTTGATATTATCCTCTACTGAATACAAACCACTTCCTGCATCATTCCAGAACTTTGCTAAATCGTCAGGGCGTTCTGTTTTCAACCATGAAGGACTTGTTACCACAACGTAACCACCCTTTTTTAAGAATCCATTCCAATAGGTAAGTGCTTTTTCAAAGCCTATACTGTCAATCATTCCTTCTGACCAAATCAGATCAAGCTCTTCCTTTTCAAAAGGAAGTTCAAAGGCATCACCAACAATTCCTTTCACCTTATTATTTAAATCTTGTTTTATCGCTTTATCATTAAAGGTATTTATAAAATCAATAATCATATCAATACCTGTGACATGGCAATCTAACTTTTTTGCAAGCACCATTGTTTGTCCACCTGTGCCACAGCCAATATCAGCTACTTTTGAATTTTCATCTAAGTTCTCAACAAAACTCAATGCTTTCAAGGTCATTTCTGAACTTCCGGGACCTTGTCTATCTAAATCAAGATGAGATTCTATCAATAAATCAAATGCTGTTATTTCTTTATTTTCCATTTTTACTCTCCTAACTACAATGAACCTATTGATCTTGTATTTATCCAATCAAATTCGAGTTTACCAACGCTTCATATTTGCTTCATGCTTATTTATATATGTTGCTTCCAATTCATCCGGTGAAATTCTTAATCCTTGAGAAATTCCAAAACCATTCTTCTGGTAAAACTGTAATATCCATGGACTATCGCCTGTTCCCACTAACATCATTGTATACTTTCTCCTACATATTATATTTCAACTCTGTTTCTCCAAATACTCAATTTTTTTACCTATGCTTTTGGCATACTCAATCTCTGACATTGTACTTTTTCCGATATATCCGCCCTTATTAATTACAAAAATAGTATCTGACATTTCAATTTTTCTCTTGTGCATATCATCAAGCATTAGTTTCTGCTCATCCGTTATTACATCAGTATGTTCAAAGAATCCTACTGAAATTACAATCTTACCTTTCAATGTTAATGCTTTTTGAATTTGGATAAAATCTTCTTTAAACTGTGTGCTACCACATAATGTAACTACTTCGTATTTTTCTGTCATCTTATACCTTCTCTCTATAACTAATTTATCTCTAATTTCAACAAATATGTATATATCTTTTTATCTCAATTTCTCCATTCAACAATATCTTCAATCGCTCTACGAGGTCTTTCTTTTGGGTACTCATCGGGATAACCCAATGCAACTGCTGCAATCAGTTCCCCATCTGCTTTCAGCCATTCACATAATTCCGCATAAGCAAAATAAATATCACATATCCAAAGACTTCCAATTCCTTTTTGTGTTGCCGTGAGAAGCATATTTTGTATGGAAGCACTTATAGATTGAATATTACATATCTCATATATACGTTCTTCAGGTGTCATTTCATCCAAAATACTTTTCCCTAACGAATTTACTACCAAAATAACAACAGGTGCCTGTTCTAATATCTTAACTGTATATTTAGCACCGGCAATATGTTTTCTGCTTTGTGGTAACAATGCTTTCCCTGTCTCTTCCCTTATAATTCCGTTACTAAAAGCATTCAACATCTCCTCTTTTTCTTTCCCCTGTAGAATAATATATTTCCATGGCTGTCTATTTTTTGATGAAGGAGCCTTTATACCACTTTGGATAATCTCCAGAATGTCTTCCTTAGATATTGGTTCATCCTTATATTTCCGTACACTACGTCGCTCGTAAACTTCAGAAATCATTCTTATAATACCTCCTAATATTGGTAATTAAATTTAATTATTCTTAATAAGCATAACTATCTCTTAGCTCATTATAACATAAAAAAAGATAAATTTGATATTTAATAGCGGCACTAGCTATAAACTAATGCCGCAACATTCGAATAGACACTTGAGTTAATTTTGAAAATTCACCAATTTTACAAAATAGCCTATTCGATTTCCTTCTAATCATTTATCCGTATTTTCTCCATCCTACTCTATACCATAATCTAGTGGACCCTGATAACTCCTCATAAATTTAAGTTTGTAAACCGACCTAATACTTATAACATACGATACTTTTCTGATAGGAGCGCATAAAGTGTTATCCACTTATTGGATTCGCCAATTTTTCCTACCTTAAAATATGGATGAGACTTATCAAGAACATATTTACCGTTGCTATCTTTTTTGCTCTCTAACAATGCCCATGCCTTGTTGCAATTTGGATGATTTGCTGCACCAAGAACCGAAAGCCCGTACATTGTCATTTGCAATCCCAGCTTCACATGATCAAATGGATAGTATGTCCCTGCCATTTCTTCAATAATTAACTTTTCAGGATTATTAGGTTGGAATACTACATGGTTGTTTATGTAAAAGTTTATCAATTGCTGGAACTCTGGAAAAACAACACCTATTTTTTTTAGCTCTGCTGCAAGCAAAAGATATGTCGTAGTTTGTCTGTAACAACCCATATCCGGCAACTTAGAGTCATTTGTTCTCTTTCCTTTATCCAAACATCTAAATGTACCATCTTCTCGCATGGTCGAAAAAGACGAAAATACTTGTTTTTTTACCCATGCATGTTCATAATATCCGAGCAACACTAAATTTCTCAGCAGGAGTATTTTAGAGCACTTCATATCTTTAAGATTCATGCTCTTGATAATACGTTCAATATAGTCATCAGTTGAAATATCATTGCGAGTTAGTCCAAATTCGGCAAGTGCAATTAAAGCAGTGACATCATCCCACTCTTTACCAAGTTTAAATTTATCCATAACTAAACTGATTGTACCTGAGCTTAACAAACTGTTATAAGCCTTTTTTACTTCAGATTCATCTTTTGACATATCCAAGAGTTCGGTCATTGTGCGGTATTTCACTTCTGGGTTTCCATCTTCAAGAAGCCAATTGAGCACATCATTCTTTTCTCTTATTGGTGTATATAGTTCTTCTTTTGCCATAAAACCTATTACCCTTCTAAAGCTTTTCTCAAATCGTTAATATATGTATTTTGTTGTTTCTTAAGATACATACCTACAAAAGGTTTCATTATGAATTTCTTTGCTGTTACATTTTCTGTAAAATCGACTATTGTTATGCCATCTTGATATGAAAACACTCCTATCCAATGCCCTTTCATATTATCATTTTCCATATCAAATTCCCAGCGTTTAGGGCTTTCTGACACTGTCACTGTAAAATTTGTTGCATAACCTTCTTTAGTATATTCTACAAATTTATTACCATTTTCCAATACTTCTATTTTACTTAAATCACTTCTCCATGAATAGTTTTCTAACGAAGTGACTGTATTCCAAACCTCCTCTATTTCACACGCCAAACTTGCTTTTATTGTTGAAATTGCCATATTTCCTCCTCTTAAAAAACCTCTACAGTCTACTCATTTGCCGCTATCTCATAGATAGCCCTTATATCTTCTTTTGCTAATTGTACGAATCCACCTGTCTTACCATCACCAATTCCAAATGTATCAACCAAGTAATCTATATCATCTGCCTTTGCCCCTAATTCTCTAAAACTAGTTGGCATTCCTATTGATGATAGAAATTGCTTAAATCTATTTATTCCTTCTAACGCTGTAACCTCTGGTTGAGCAAAATTCATTTCGCAACCAAATATACGAGTTGCCATTTGGCAAAAACGCATTATATCATGTTTCATTACATATTTCATCCATGCCGGCATAATTACTGCCAATCCTGCTCCGTGGGCACAATCGTATAATGCAGATAATTCATGCTCTATACCATGGCTATTCCAATCTTGTGTTCTTCCTACACCTACAATATTATTATGAGCTACCATTCCTGCCCACATTATGTTTGCTCTTGCATCATAATTATCAGGATTGCTTATTACTCTAGGAGTTTCTTTAATCATTGTCAGTATAATTGATTCACATAATCTATCTGTAACCTCTACTTCTGTTGTATTTGTAAAGTAACGTTCAAATACATGAGCAATTATATCTGTTGCTCCACAGGCTGTTTGATACGTAGATACAGTTTGGGTCAAAGCTGGATTAAGGATAGAGAATTTAGGTCTAAGACAGTCGCCACCTGCACCTCTTTTCAACATACCATCCTCATGTGTAATAACTGTATCCCCTGATCCTTCGCTTCCTGCTGCCGCAATTGTTAATACAGTTCCTACTGGTAACGCATTCATTAAAGCTGCTTTTCCGGAATAGAAGTCCCAAAAGTCACCATCATATAAAACACCTGCCGCAATTGCTTTAGAGGAATCAATAACAGAACCTCCTCCTACTGCAAGTATAAAGTCTACATTTTCTTCTTTACACAATTTAATACCTTCATATACAAGTCCACTTCTTGGATTAGGTGCTGCTCCACCTAATTCAACATATCCTATACCTTCTTTTGATAAAGAAGACTTTACTCTATCTAATAATCCCGTCTTAATTACACTACCTCCACCATAATGTAATAGTACTTTCGTACCATTATACTTCTTAACATATACTCCTGTTTCATTCTCTCTGTCTTTTCCAAAGACAAAATAAGTTGGACTACAAAAATCAAAGTTATTCATTTTAAATCTCCTCTTTCCTTATTTTTTCGTTACATTAGGATTATCTACTTTTTATACTAATTTAATTTTAATTCCATATACAAATCTGCTTTTGTATTATCATTATAGGCAGGTATTTCAGTAAACCCATACTTGCGATATAAATGCACTGCTGTGCTGAATTCTATTTTAGAATCAAGACGTATTTTATCAAACCCATTTTCATGTGCATAAGAAATTGCGTCTTCAAGCAATAATTTTCCATAACCCCTGTTTTGATATTCTTTTAACACAAACAATCGCTTCAATTCTGCAATTTTTTCGTTTTTTGCTTCCATATTGATATTCTTAACAGCGACCGTGCCTATTAATAAATCACCATCATAAAGACACCACATACAACCGCTTGACATATATTCCTCTTGAATGTTTACAGTATCAAAATGTCTGCCCCCTGGCTCATAGCCCAAACCTAAATTTTTGAAACATTTATAATAGAAATCTTTAATGTCCTGTTGCATTTCATTATTATATACTCTTAATTCAACCAAATTTTGCACCCTCTTTCTTTTTTAATACAATTACAGTTGAGCGAACAATCATATTTTTATTTTTTATACTTTTGCTCAATTGTATTTCTTCAAAACTATTGATTTGTCAGTTCAACTTCATATATAAAATAGGATAAGGATTCCCCTGCTCATCACTTTTTGTTCTTTTATAAACTTCAAATCCCATATGTTCATAAAAACCTTTTGCTTGAGGATTTTGTTCATTTACACTCAACTTATTTATTGAATAATTCTCAATGCCGTGCTGCAAAAGGCGCTTTCCCAATCCGTTACCTCTGCACGCCTGAGCAATAAAAAGCATCTCCAATCGTCCATCTTCACTGCCCATAAATGCAACGGGAAATCCACCCTCGTTTTCTGCAACAATCAGATACGGTATCTGACTTAACGCTTGTGGAACATATTCCTTGATACTTTTAATTTCGCTGTCCGATAGAAACAGATGTGTTGCTCTTACGGATTCCTCCCATATTGCTAATAGCTGCTGCATCAGTAACGGAGTTCTTTTGTTAACTTCAAGTATTCTCATGTTTCTCCTCCACTAATTCTGTTTTAATGTTCTGTTTTATCTCTGCGATAAATTTGAAGTTGTAGGAGTGAAGATTATACTTATAACTTAATCAACAGAAATATTTTTAACCAAACAATAGGTGTCATTTAATTTAAGACCCCAAATTTCTTTGTCCCTTGTAATTTCATTATAAATATCATCTAATGTCGACGCAGGAGATAATACCCACAAAAACAGTACTTTTGTACTTTTGATAATGGAACTTTGTAACCGATTTCTCCTTTAGTAAATTTCCCTTGAAGAATATTTTGATAAAGGTCTTTAATAAATATCTCCCAGTTTTTCCGAAGCGGATTATGAGATTCTTCTCTGTCTATCAGGTAAGAATAGCCATCTGCCATATAAAATATTAGCATAGCTGTACTCAATTCAATTTTTCCATTTTCAACTATCATTTGAGGAATATTGAGACCATCATCCCAGTTATAATTCAGCATATATACATGAAGCATTTGAGAATCGTTAATTTTTGATAAACACTCTATTATTTCTTTTTCTTCCTCATAGTCACATTTCAATTTTTCTACTATTGCTAATTTTTCTTTATCCATATCCACCTCTATTAAATTCTGATTTAATATTATCTATTCATTCTTATCTTTACAAGTTAAACGAAAAAGATATTGGTTCCAAATTTTGAGCAAAGGCATTCTTCCGTGGCTTTACAGTAATTTTTTTACTGCTCAACTGAATCTCTCCAATTGATGAAAGATCAAAAGTTTCAGGTAGATTTTCTCTTAAAAGCTCTTTACCCTGTAAATCACAAACGCTGATAATAGGCAGATAACCTGCTGTATCTAATAACTGCAAATAGATTACCGCTGTTGTTTTGGCAGCTTTTTTCTCCTTGAAACGCATAAGCGTTTTAGAGCCATTAGTTACAACAGCATTAATAGCTGTATCAATTACTTTCTTATCATTCTCATCTAGTACAAAATACTGGATGAGAGTTTGCTTTATCAGTTCTAACATTTTGGGAACAGTATTCTCTGATCCAAGATGTACAAATACATCCTGACTTACTCCTATATCATAGTACCGATACCATGGACTATACCTATCTACTGTCCTTTTTGCCGGCTCAATAGTTCCGTCAGGCAGGCAATTTGTAAAATTCAGATATAAATGATCGAATTCTCCTAAAGAAAAAGAGTACTCCCTCAGCTTCATTGCTATCCTACGAACAGTCAAATTGAGTGAACGATCAGAAAAACCGCTTGGAAGTGAGTTACCGTTTATGTTATCAATATCACTTTTATACAGCCTTATATCGCTAATTATTTTCATATTCGTTTCCTTTCTTCTTTTCTTATTATCAGATATTCTCTAAACCTATATTTTCCTTTCCCTTCTCCATTTACAGATTCAATGACTTCTAGCCGTGTTAATTCTTTTAGTAATTCTGATGCCCTACTAGAGCCTAAATTTGTCACTGACTGCATATCTAACCTACCAAACACTTTGTCATTACTAAAAGTATTATACATTTGTTGTATATGTTTTATTGTTTTTGCAGTAAAATTTGCAAGCTGTTCAGTGTATATTTCCATCACATCAATGTCCGGTTTTAAAATGCCAATGTCCGGTTTTGTGTTATTCTTATATATTCCACTAATATGCATGTTTCTATTATGCAATTCATTTTTTTCTTCGCAAAGAAGATTCCTCAGGAACAGTTCGAGATATACCGTTGTCTCGTGAATTCCTTTTACTAAATTATTATAGTTAGCACGTACTAGAGAATTTCTAAAATACCAAGCATTTTGTGCAAAAATGTCATTGGTTGCTTCAAAACCTAAGCTTCTTAGGTATTTTATCAAAAATACAGCAGTAGTTCGTGTATTACCTTCACCGAAAATATGGATTTGCCAAAGCCTTGATATAAAA
Source organism: Anaerosporobacter sp. (assembly GCF_031551385.1). GTDB lineage: Bacteria > Bacillota > Clostridia > Lachnospirales > Lachnospiraceae > Anaerosporobacter. The sequence continues at coordinate 5,213 of NZ_JAVBNS010000163.1, read as the reverse complement.
ACAGCAAGGTGATGAATAATCTCATCCATTGATAATCCATTATAACTGAAATTTTTCTCTTGTAAAAAATCATATTCTAATGTTGCTTTAAGTTCAGATGCACTTCCATAAAGAACTGTTTCTCCATCTAGCACCCATTCTTTTTTTGTAATGTTATAGTCGCGAATCTGACCAGCATAATTATAAATACCTATGAATAGTTTTTTGTGAATGGAAATATATTCATTAGGTGTAAAGCTGAAAGCTTTTTCAGACAATAGCTTAACTATACGAACAGAAACCTTGTCCGCTTCTTCAGTTCTATTATCATTAACAATCTTTGGATTTTCTTCGTAATATGCGTTCAAGATTTTTTGTACTTCATCAATTGATAGTTCACCTTCAATGTTTCGAATAGCTACATTAATTAAGTATTGGGAAGGCTTCAAACCGTCTACTGCTTGAAGACCTATAGCTGTATGCCATGCATAACCTTTATCTCTTTTGTTTGGTTCTGTTTCTATTAAATATTCCTTAAAAGGATCTTGATTCATTTTTCTACCTCTATTTCTTTAATCATTTCATAGCGGATACTCACCATTCACCTAAGCTTCATATTCACTAATTATTATTTGTCAGTCCAACTTCATATATAAAATAGGATAAGGATTCCCCTGCTCATCACTTTCTGTTCTTTTATAAACTTCAAATCCCATATGTTCATAAAAACCTTTTGCTTGAGGATTTTGTTCATTTACACTCAACTTATTTATTGAATAATTCTCGATGCCGTGCTGCAAGAGGCGCTTTCCCAATCCGTCACCTCTGCACGCCGGAGCAATAAAAAGCATCTCCAATCGTCCATCTTCAATGCCCATAAATGCAACGGGAAATCCACCCTCGTTTTCTGCAACAATCAGATATGGTATCTGGCTTAACGCTTGTGGAACATATTCCTTGATACTTTTAATTTCGCTGTCCGATAGAAATAGATGTGTTGCTCTTACGGATTCCTCCCATATTGCTAATAACTGCTGCGTCAGTAACGGAGTTCTTTTGTTAACTTCAAGTATTCTCATGTTTCTCCTCCACTAATTCTGTTTTAATGTTCTGTTTTATCTCTGCGATAAATTTGAATTTGACGACTGCACATTATGCTTATTAGGCACGTTTATCTGCAAAATCACAATAGCATAAGTCTATCAATGGCTGTACAACTAATAAGGCACCGCTCTTTTACATTTCCAGTCATACTTTGAATCCAATCAACAAAACCGCCATCGCCAATTTCAAAGGTACTATCATCTTTCTCTAGATACAGTTTAAAGTTAATGCCTTTGTAATAGCCGTTGTTCTCATCTTCAAAATCCAAGGAAAGCGAGACATCAGGCAATGCACCCTTAATGATCTCGCACATTCTGTTGAAGAATCCATCATTATCTGTATAGCCATTTCGTTTTCTTAACACTATGGAGAGTTTTGCATGGGCTTCATTTAACAATAGTTGCTTATAGTATTCAATGTGCCTGATGAGCATTTCTTTTTCGCATGAATAGGAGCCCTTGTCTTTACCTGAAGATACAATGCAGAAGAGTCCAAAATGACTAAAATATCCTGGTCTATTTGGAAACCTCTGTGCCCGTAAAACTCTTGAAGTTGTACAGTAGTATAATGGATTCTTATTATCCACATTATGCCTTTTGAGGCTATCTGCAATAATAACTGCTAACATATTTGTCGGATCAGAAACGATTTCAGTTCCACGCAAAGCACTAACGACATTATTTTGCGCAACATAGCCAAATGCGGAGCAACTTGCAATGGGTGCTGCCGGGGAAAGAAGGATTCCTTTTATACCAAGCTCCTCCGCTAAAGCCAATAACCGATGTTCCATCCTATGATATTCCAAAGGACTCATATCGCTTGGAACAGCAAAGCGATTCATAGCATATGCTTTCAGCAGTTCCTGTGGAGCAATATTTTCTGTTTGCATTTCAAACAATTTAAGTAACAGAGAATTAAGGTCAGATCTTGGCAGAGCAAGCAGTCTATCGATTAATTCGTGATCTCCCAACTCACCTAAAATTCTTTCCATGATTTTATCCATAACTGCTTTGTCTCCTTTCACAAAATATTAAGCACACGTTGCTGCTGTCCAAACTATAAAGTATCTACATCACACAATCCATCACATTCTGATTTATTCTGTTCATTGATAGCTGTAACCATTAGGTATTCTAATATCTGGTTTTGTTCTTTTTTGCCTATATATCTTTTCTTATCACATTTTTTTATACTTTTTCTCAATTACAAGCGAATAAATAACCATAGCAACAATGCTTTCTATCATAAGTCCCAAAATTGAAAGCAGTACCCATGCTGAATTTTGTCCCACAAGCAAAGGAAGTCCTAAAATGATTAACACAATGCCAAATATACAAAATAGCTTAGCTATAGCGTGGTTATATTTTTTAATATCCGTGACTTCAAATACTTTTGCATTTGCCCAAAATCCTACGGTTTTTTTTGAAAAATATGAATATATACCTAAACATATAAACATACCTCCTATAACGCTCCATATAATAAAACCAATTGTTTTACCATCCATATTAATATCTCCTATAAATTAGTACTTGTCCAATTGTATTTCTTCAAAACTATTAACATGACAATCTGCATACATCATAATCTTTTCTCTCTGCTCGACCGATTTTGTTTCCAAATATTCAGTGAAAACGGTTTTCATACCCGCCATTTTTGCTCCGTACAATTCATTTGAACCACCATCACCCACAAAAACACTTTCTTCTGGCAATACATCTAGTTTTTTCATTGAAAGATTATAAATACCCACTTCAGGCTTTAACATTCCTACAACACACGAAAATACTGCTATATCAAAAAACTTAGCCAAAGGTGATTCATTCCAGTACTTTGAATCAATTAAATCTGCATTACTGATAAGACCTATCTTAATATCGCTTGTTTGTAGCTTTTCAAGAAACTCAAGAATCTTTCTATCAACTGTTAATAATGCTCTTTTCATACGTTCTTCACGTCTTGATAAAATCGCTTGCTTTTGTTCTTCTGTTAACTCATATGGCATAATATTAGCGATTTTATCAATTATCTCTTTTTCATCTTTTACATTTCCTCTGGCTCTTTCATTATATAAACCAGTATCCTCTGCATATCTTTCCCATTCATCTGCTGATATGCCAATTACATCATATTCATTTTCGTTAACATATTGAGGATAAATTAATGTAAAAAATAAATCAAAAAAAATTGCTTTTATCATCTGAATCTCCTTAAGATTTAATATGCTTATTTATTGAAACTACGGTTATCGAAACACTAATCATAATGATAGATGTAATAATTACACCCAACGTAGTCTGATTGGGCATAATAGTACTCATCCCTGCATTAATCATGCAATGAAAAAGCACACATAAAAATATATTTCCTCTCGATATTTTATAGATTGCACCTAATGCAAAAGTAATTCCAAATATATTAATTAAGTTCCATAAAAATGACGTACCTACCCCAAGAGGTATATGCCATAATATATGAATCGGAGCAACAATTAGACATGAAAGCAAATATCCAAATTTCTTTTCCAACTCAGGTTGCAAAATATATCTCCAACCAGCTTCTTCCATACCTGCGCCTGCCAATAACGATGCAAGCAACCAGATAAAAAACATGTATATGGGACTTACACTATTCAAACCGGAAGTCACTAACATTGAAACCATATAGACAATAAGCAAAGCTACTACAAACAAGTAATTGAATGCAGATGTTTTGATATTAAAAATATTTCTCAACCATTCTTTTATACTTGATACTTCGTTATTTTTCCTTAGAACTATGAGTGAAGCAATAGCCGGCGACCACGCACTAATTAAAAAAGGAACATATAGCAAAGTGTAATCGTTTAGCATGAATCCAAGCTGCTCGCATATCACCACACCGCCCCCAAAAACGAATCTGATAACGAAGGTTAATGCTGTAAATTGGATTACTATTTTTTTATTCATTTTTCCAACCTCCATTACTTTCACCATAATAATCATCTAATATTTTCGCTAATGCCTCTGGATTTTCTTCATTTACAACATGTCCAGCATTTTCAATAATTGATAATTCCGCATTTTTAATATTTTCAGATAAGTAATACGCAGATTTGATGTTCGCATTATCTTTTTTTCCACAAATTATTAACGTTGGGCATTTAATATTATGCACTTTATTGCTAAAATCCAATTTTTTCATAGAGTTTCCTAAAGTAAATATATCTTTTTTACTAAACTCCATGTTATCAAAAACCGACTTTGGCAAAAATTTAAAAATAATATTTTGAATACTAAATATTAACTTTGGTATTTTATGTGGCGTACCAATTAAAACTAATGTATTCACTTTGTCTGGAAAATCCAAAGCATAGTTTAATGCCAAAATACCTCCTAATGAAATTCCACATAAATTAATTCGTCCATCTATCTTGTCACAAAATTCTGTAAACGATGAATATAAATTAGTATAGTTTGCTTCTTTTCCTTCAAGGATTGAAGATAAATTTGGACACACAATATCTTTATTGCTTTCCATATATGAGATTGTTTCATTCCAGCTCGTAACTTTATGTCCTGAACCATGAATTAGTATTTTTTTCATTACACACCTCCTACACAAATTTTTCAAAGTTATCCAGGGAACTTTCAAACAACTATTTATTCTTCTCTCATACCAATATCTCCTTAAAACTAGCATTTGTCCAATTATACCTTATCAAAACACTTGAATTTATCACTTTCTCAAATTTTCCTCTTTATTAAAAAAAGAGCAACATTATGTTCTTTTGTGCAATCAACCAATCCATATGTACATTGCTTATGTGACGAGCATCCCTTACATCTTATTTCCTCATTTGATACAATGTTATCCCTCCATCCTACTCTATACCATAATTTGGCAACCTCTGATAACTCCTCATCAGTTTTTAGCTAAATTTCTTGGGCAATATATGCAGTTATCTCCACATAAAGTTATTTTATCCATTGATTTTCCCTCCTAACAACTTCCTATCTAATGTTCTGTTTGATTTTTATACCATTTTTCTTAACTTTCGTTATTGAGCACTATTATTACATCAACAACGTCAAACCAACATCCCGCCAAATTGCATGCAGAAATAGTGAAAAATAACAGCTCAATTTTAT
>NZ_JAVBNS010000218.1:0-4813 GCF_031551385.1 Anaerosporobacter sp. | reverse complement strand
TTATGAGTGTGATTTTATTTGCTTATGGAAACTATAGTCTCTTGCATTCAAAGGAGGCGCAGTATTACGGGTTCTCGGTACAAGACCTTCATACGCCGGAGGATATGATTGAAGTATTGAAGGAATTAATGACTAGGAATATAATGAATCAAGAAATGGATACAACAATAAAGCAGATAGCACGTTTGCTTAAGAAAAAAGAGTCGCTTAGGAATATTATATATATAAAATTCAAAGATGAAGACGAAGATGCATACGGGTTAAAAGATGTAATCGGTAAAGTAGAGAATCTTTTGTTTTCTAACGTAAAGAGTATTATTAATGCGATATCTGTTTTTGATCAACAAGAATTTAATCAAGCAAGTCAAAGAGGAAACTCGGAGAAACATATGGTTTATATGGAGCAAGTTAACTATATACGTGATAAAGTAGCGGATAATGAGACGATTCTATTAGAGTTTGATAAGTTGTTGATGCAGTTATCGAAATTAAGTGATGGAACACAGGCGAATTCAGATGATTTAAAAGTATTCAAAGATGTTGTAAACAATATGAAACAATTATTATAATATAGATATAATTTGAGTTTGATTTGTGAAAATACATAGTGGCAGAGAGGGGAATGAAGATGAAGAAAAAGAATATGTTAGCGTTTATTATCATTGCGATAATAGCATTTGCAGGAATATTTGCAACAATATCGTCTACAAACTCAGGTGATGGTACGGCAGTGATGTCGGAGGAAAAGGCGAGCAAACAGTTAGCGAGATATCTAAAGAGTATTGATGTAACAAAAAAAACAGCAAGAAAAGCAAATGTTGAATTAGAAGAAACAGATTTAAAAGAGGAACTTCCAGATATCTCGAAGTATCCATTAGCAGTTGAAGGCAAGGCTGATATTGTAATTGAGATTTTCTCATCACCTGAAAAGGCAGGAGAGGGCTCAGATAGCTGGTTATCAACAATGGCGAAAGAGTTTAATAAGCAAAAGAATAAGATTGATGGTAAGACAGTAGCAATTTCTGTTCGTTCCATGGCATCAGGTTTGGGTGCTGACTATATCGTTTCGGGAAAATATCGTCCAGATGCATTTACTCCTTCGAATGATTTATGGGGTAAAATTATAGAAGCAGAGGGAGCAGATATTTCAGTTGTTAGAGAACGCATGGTAGGTAATGTAGCAGGTGTTTTACTTACAAAATCAGTTGTAAAAGATATTACAGAAAACTATGGCGAAGTAACAATGAAAACAATTACACAAGCAACAGCAGATAATAAGATTGCAATGGGATATACAAATCCATTATCGAGTTCTGCTGGTATGAATTTTCTCCTATCTACTTTGAATGCATATGATTCAGCAGACATTCTTAGTGATACAGCAATAGAGGGATTTCAACAATTCCAAGTAAATGTTCCGTTTGTTGCTTATACAACATTACAGATGCGTGAATCTGCAAAATCAGGTTCCTTAACAGGAATGGTAATTGAATATCAACTATATAAGAATGATTCGGATCTTCGTTCGCAATACGAATTCGTACCATATGGCGTAAGACATGATAATCCATTATATGAAATCGGTAAGTTAAGTGCAGATAAAAAAGAAGCACTAGAACTATTTGTATCTTATTGTGAATCAGAAGAGTCACAAAAGTTAGCTACGAAATATGGATTTAATGGAATGGAAGATTATAAAAGTGACTTGTCAGAATACGATGGTTCAACAATCTTATCTGCTCAGAAACTATGGAAAGAGAATAAGGATTCAGGAAAAAGTATTACAGCAGTTTTCGTTGCCGATGTTTCAGGTAGTATGAGTGGAGAGCCACTGAACCAATTGAAAACTTCGCTAATTAATGGATCAAAATACATTAACAGTGAGAATAGCATTGGACTTGTAAGTTATGATAGTAAAGTATATTTAAACCTACCAATAGCTAAGTTTGATTTGAATCAAAGATCTTTATTTACAGGTGCTGTTCAAGATTTACAAGAGGGTGGAGCAACAGCTTCGTTTGACGCTCTTGCAGTTGCACTTAATATGTTATTAGAAGAAAAAGAGAAAAATCCAGATACAAAACTAATGATATTCTTGCTAAGTGATGGAGAAACAAATAGTGGTTTAAGTCTTAAGAATATATCAGGTGTTTTGAAAGCATATAAAATCCCTGTTTATACAATTGGATATAATGCAGACATCGATGCATTAGAAACAATATCTGCAATTAATGAAGCGGCAAGTATTAATGCAGATTCAGATGATGTAGTATATAAACTTAAAAATCTGTTTAACGCACAGATGTAGTAATAGAAAAATGCAAGCCTATGTTTGAAGGGCTTGCATTTTTCTGTTATATGATGATATATTACTTATAATTTACGGTGAAAGTAGAATTGGCATTACCTGCGAATACAATAGTACCTCCTTCTGGCAATGTTACTACTTTGTTAGTTGATATAGTAGATAGGAAGACTAAATTACCATAGCTATCATAGATACCATATCCAGCATTGTTTGGAATTGTAACTTTGATTTTTTCATTTGCATAGGAAGCAGGAATCTTAAACCATTTTGCGTATCCGGTATCATCAATTGTAACTTTGAATGTTTTCTTTGAAGATAAATTATAAATGGCATCTTCGGATATGGATAGTGTAGAATTCGCCTGTAGATATTCAACGCCATTTTTTCGATACATCTTAACATCAGTTAAATCACGTCCCATAGACATTGGTATCTGGAGACGTTGTTCTAAGGTATCTTCATCAACCATAGCAAAATTAGCAATATAACCTTCTTTGAGATTGTCGAGTTCGAATCGACTGCTTAATTCAGAAAGATAAAGTTGTGAAGAGTATTTTTCATTGAGTAGATAGTATTTCTTTCCGTCTCTTGCCTTCCAAGCATTGTTTACACTTTCTGATACAGGATTGTCATCTTGCTTTTGGGCATATAAGATATCTTGTACGATAGCTGGGAACCCTTGGACACTCGATACGCCTTTGTAGTTTAGATACGTTATATTATTTGATAGTGTTTTGAAAGAGTATTCACTGCTGCCAGTACTATCTTTGAATAAACCATTTCCTGTATAGAATAGCTCTACACCTGGCATATCATTCGTATATTTTATCAAAAGAGAATTATTATCGGTGAATTCAATATTAAATGCTTCGTATACACTAGCATATAGGCCAGCATAACGTTTGTATGATTCGGGCATTTTTTGCTTGACTGGTGCAGTTGCTGTAGGTTCTTTGACAAGCTCTTTGATGATCTCATTTTCTTGAAGAGCACTTAGCAAAATAGAATTACATAGCAGGCTGTCTAGTGCGCTTGAACCATCGGATGATAAAACAGCAACACCTAAGTTGTACTCTGGAATAGTAACTACATTTCCGTGATATGCATAAGTATCACCACCCTTGGAAAATGCTTGTATATCATAGTTTGTGAATGGATAGAGGCGAATACTATCCCAACCAAGCCCATAGTTTATTATATTATCTCCATCATTGCCCCATAGCCCTTTTAGGTATTCAGGTTGAGCCATAGCATTTATAGAATTCTTGCTGAGCACGTCGTTATCAGTCATGAAGATATTCAGGAAATGGCATAAATCCTCAGCGGTTGAATACAAACCACCAGCAGCAATAAAGTTAGCATAGTCAGCAGGTAACTCGCTGGAATTGTAGTACGACTTTGCTAGTTTCAGACGCATAAATCCGCTTTGTGGAGTCTTTGTGTTAGACATTCCAAGAGGTTTGCTGATATTGTCATATATATAATCTGTAAAAGATGATTTTGTAACTCGTTCTATTAATAACTCTGCCAATGTAAAACCATCATTAGAATATACGCTGAAACTACCAGGGGCAGCTTTTAAGCGTTGCGTACTAAGATGTTCAAGAATCGAATCTGTATTAATCGTATCAGGATCATAGAAGAGTAATGTGTTATTTACAAGGTTTCCCATTAATCCAGAAGAATGATTGATTAACATTCGAACGGTAATGTCTTTGTAACGCTCATCGGGCATTGTAAAGTCGGGTATGTAGGTGACTACAGGAGTATCAAGGTCAAGTACACCTTTTTCAACTAACTGTAAGACAGCGACGGTAGTAAACAACTTACTAATTGAGCCAATACCATAGATAGAATCTTTGGTTGGTGCTTTCTTTTTCTGACGATCGGCAAGACCTGCTTGACCAGATACGACGATTTCGCCATTGTGAATCAAGGCATATTGGATGCTTGTACAGCCGTAGAACGCAGAGAGTTGTTTCGCTTTTTTTGTTGCTGCTGTTGCAGTGTTATCAAAAGACCATGTAGACTTTTGTTCATCTGATGTAGAAGTACTTATAACAAGAGGAGTTTCCTGCGCCTTAGTTTGTATGGAAGAACTAGAAGAAAGTGTTAAGATACAAACTAATGATAGAGACAATGTCTTCTTTGCTAGAGTGCGCAATCTTTCCTTGTGAAACATATGTTTAAAAATCATATGTGCTCCTTTCAGCCATGTATATGGACTTTATGTAGTTTATCGTCAGCTTAGTTTTTAGATAAATTACGTAGGACAGACTTGATAATATTATATCATAATATTTGGCAAATATGAGCGATTAATGAAATGTTAATGTATTTGTAATAAAGTAAGATGATAATAAATCAGTTTAATTTCAGACAAGAATGTGTTAGAATATATCAAGTGTACTAGGACTGCGGATTACGATAACTATTATGGTAATCGTTGATAGTCTATGGAATTAAGATGGAGTAATTAGCATGAGTATAGTAAATGAAAGAACA
>NZ_JAVBNS010000104.1:0-6093 GCF_031551385.1 Anaerosporobacter sp. | reverse complement strand
ATTTATTTCTTTCATTAACCACGAGACAATGCGACAAGTATTCCATGTATCCGCTTCTAACCAAATAACATTTGTCACCGATTTGGACTTAGATGATTTGGTATCTAAACTAAAACCGATTCTCCGTTCTATCGGTGCTAGTTATATAACGAAAGAAGTCATGTGTGAAGAGAATTTAGAGATGAATCAAATGATGTTTGACGCATTAAGTATATTCTCATACTTGGCAATCGTTATTGCTGCTCTTGGAATTATTAATAATGTATCAATTAGCTTCTTACAACGAAAAACAGAATTTGCAGTACTATCGTCAGTTGGTATGGAGAATTCCTTACGAAGACGTATCCTGTTGTTTGAATCGATTGCTTGCGTAACTTGGGGTATTATCATTGCTATCCTATACAGTTTTCTTGGTCTTCCATTAATTAGTCAAATCATCTCATTAATCGGATTACCACTTGATATATCCTTAGCAGTTAGCTCATTACCAACGATTTATATCGTGTCTTTAACGATTGTTTTACTTGCTACACTTCCTGTTATATTTAAAAGTAAGAAACTATCCATTATTCAAGAATTAAAATATGAATAAACCCAATTTGAAAGGAGTATTTCACAATGAAAGTAATCGAAGCAGTTAATTTAAACAAAATATTTGTAAATGGTAAAGAGGAATCACACGTTCTCAAAGATGTCAATCTAACAATTCATGAAGGCGAGTTTGTCTCTATTATGGGACCATCAGGAAGCGGAAAATCCACTCTTCTTTACCTACTTGGTGGTTTAGATAAGCCCTCAAGAGGTGCTGTTCTGTTAGAAGATATGAACCTCAGCAAGATCAAACACAAAGAAATGAGTAAACTTAGAAGAAGCAAAATCGGATTCGTTTTCCAATTTTATAATCTTGTGCCTAACCTAACAGTTGAAGATAATATTCTTCTTCCTGTTATCTTAGATGGTGAAAACCCTAAGAAATACGAAAAGAAACTTGCTGAGATCCTAGACATAATCGGTCTATCAGACAAACGCAAACTTACTCCAAGAGAATTATCAGGTGGTCAGCAACAACGTGTTGCCATTGCAAGAGCACTTGTATTTGATCCTGATATTATCTTCCTTGACGAGCCAATTGGAAATCTGGATTCCAAAACTGGTAAAGAGATTATGCAACTCTTCCAAAAAATTAATACAAAATATAACAAAACACTTGTACAGGTTACCCACTCTGCTAAGTCTGCAAAATACGGAACAAGTATTATTCGTCTTGTTGATGGTCAAATCGTGGAACATATCGATGTTTGCGATGAGGATATTGCTAGTGTAACTGCATAAATATGAGTTCATAGGTCAATTGATTCTTGCACACTATCCCCCTCTGTTCTCTCCTACCAATACAAGCCATCCGTATTTGAGTTTTATCTCTATACAGATGGCTTGTATTTTCTATTTCTGCTGAATCATCACGTCGCAGCTAAGAATCACACATATTACTATACACATATTGGGCGGAATCCGTTTATGCTTTTGAAATCACATTATTTATAATAACCGAATGAATATACAGTTGTTGTGTTCTTCAATGCCCCAACATAAAGTTGATCCAATTTACCTGCCAAATCACTTGTTCCGAATGCCTTCACACAGTTTTGGTATGTAAACTTTGCATAGTAGCGACCATTTACTTCACCTGTTTCTGATGGTGAAATCTTTGCCCATTCTGCTTCACCTGACCAGCTCTGGAAAATCAATTCGATTTGACCTTTTGTTCCACTGTATTCAACGTAGAAATATCCCCCAGATGTAATATTTCCTGCATTGACAGAACCACCATTTTTAGTCGTCTTTAGCGAAACTGCTTGTCCCCATGGTACTGCTGTTGACGAACCTGTGAATAGAGAAGTATATGTACTTGTATTTGTATTTCCAGCTTCATAATACACAGAATATACTGTAATATTACTTCCCACTGCTCCTACATGAATCGTATCTAACTTATTCGCAAAATCATTCGTTCCAAATGCAGACACACAATTGTCAACGGTAAACTTCGCATAGTAATGACCATTTGCACTTCCCGATTCACTAATCTTCACTTTCGCCCACTCTGCTCCACCTGACCAGCTTTGCAAAATAAATTCTAATTTTTCATAACTTCCGCTATATTCAACATAAAAGTGTCCTCCACTCTTCATATTAGCAGTATCAAATGAGCCACCATTCTTCTTAGTTTTTACGGAAACTGCTTGATTCCACGAACTTGCTGATGCACTTCCCCAAAACAGACTAGCCGAACTGCTATCTCCGCTTGAATTATTGCCAGAACCGTTATTATCAGAACCAGCGTTACCAGAACTTCCTGCTTTATATGCCTTTACCATTGCTTCTGCAATACCACCATAGTAAAATGTTCTGTTTGCACGGTTGAAGATCCCGAAGTTTTCTGAACCGTAACCTGTATTATTATTATCCCACCAGATACATGGAATTTTAAATCCAGAGTATTGTGTTGCAAATGCTGTATAGATTGCTGCGTATTTCTCACGGTCTGCAGTATTATTTTTGTTTGTAGCACCAAATTCTCCTATAACAACAGGCACTCCTTTATCAATGAATACCGATTTCAACTCACTAAATACTCCTGCAAGTGAATTATAGTCTGCATCTGTCCAATTGGAATGTCCATTTCCTTCAAATGCAAAATCAAATGGAAGATATGCATGGATAGATACTGCTATCATAGTATCACTGCTTAGATTTTTCCAGCCATATATCTTTGCACTATCTGCTGAAGCGCAATATGTTGGCAACATAACTAATCGTTTTGAATTATTACCACCCGTTGCACGAATCGCAGCACGACCAGCTTCGTTGTATTCATTTACACAGTTATAATAGTTTTGATTTCCATTCCAATCTTCACCACATCTAGGTTCGTTATTTACTTCAAATATTAATTTGTCCCCATAGTTTTTAAAACGATTCCCTACTTGTGTCCAGATTGCTTTCAATTCATTCTTTACTCTTGTTTGAGTAGAATAGTCTGTAGTAACCATGTCTTGTAAATCATTATGATGTACATTGATAATAACATACATATCATTTGCTAATGCATAGTTTACAACAGTTTCTACACGATCCATGTATGCAGAATTAATTGTATAGTTAGATGAATTTGAATAATTATCATCCCAACGAACTGGAACTCTAAGTGTTTTGAATCCCTTTGCAGCAATTGCATCAATCATAGCTTTTGTTGTACGAGGATTTCCCCAATTTGTCTCGTTATCAGAAGATTCTAGCGAATTACCTAAATTCCAACCCGCTCCCATATCAGAAACTAAATCAAACGCAGACAGTCCTCTCATTTGTGTTGGATATGTATATCCTGATGAAAACTCAGATGAATCCATTGCTGCAAGTGAAGTGATTGCATTGCTGTCTGAAACGAATATTACCCCGATTAAGATTGTCATTAGTGTAAGAATACTAACCCATCTCTTTTTATTATTTAACTTAACCATTGTATAATTTACCTCCCTTTAATTTACCTTCTCGTTATTATTTACTCGTTTTTTAATCTTTTATTTCCATAAACTCATCCCCTCCAAAACAATATATATAGCAATATGTGTTATAACACACTTTATCATCCATTTTTTATTTATGCAATATATATTTATATTTCTGCCGATATTTTGATATTTTTGTTACATTTGCATAGTTTTGTATTTATTAATTTAATGACTTTACTAATTGTTTTTAGCTTTAATTTATGATAAATTAACTTTGTGTATTTTCTTTTTAACGAAAACCACACTCACAAAACAATAGTTTTTCAGCTAACATTCTTTTTTACAAGCTAAAAAAGACAATCTTTAATCGGTAGATTTTCCAATCAATTCACCGACAAAAATTGTCTTTTCTCGCACATTAATTTTATCATCCTAATGATAACTCATACAGGACATCTGCTTTATGCATGTTGCAAGTGGAATTTTCCAACCATTTCACGCAAGGCTTCTGCTTGCGCTGTAAGTTCTTGTGATGCCCCTGCACTCTGCTCTGAAATCTTAGTTTGGTCTTCTATTACTCTTGATATCTGCTCAATTCCTTTTGAAACTTCCTCAAGTGCAATTGCTTGAGTACTTGAAGCCTGTGATATTGAGTCAATATTTGCCCCAAGCTCCTCTGCTTTTGCCACTGTTTCACGTAACATGACTGCTGTTTTATCTACTTTTTCATTACCTAACTCTACAGCTCTTAGCGAAGCCTCAATAAACATGTTCGAATTACTTGCTGCTGTTGCGCTCTCTGCTGCTAATTTACTAACTTGATCTGCAACAACTGAGAAACCTCGACCTGCATCGCCTGCTCTTGCTGCCTCTATGGATGCATTCAGTGCTAATAGATTCGTTTGTTCTGCAATTTCCTCAATTGTTTGAATAATCTGAGATATCTGCTTTGAAGATTCTGATATATCATTCATTGCTGTTACAACTGCTTCCATCTGCGTATTCGAATTATTAAGTTCTTCTCTCATAATTATTGCAAGTTCTCTCGCATGATTTGCATTCTCTGCTGTATTATCTACCTCTTCATAGATATCCTCGATTGTTGCTTGTAATTCTTCAACAGCACTGGCTTGATCTGTCGTACCCTCTGCTATAACAAGAGCTGTAGATGCTACTTGCTGCGAACCTCCAGCTACGGAATCCGCTGTAACATTTGTTTGTTTCATGAATAAGTTCATACTATTCAATATGTTCTGGATAGAACCTCTTATCACTTCTAATTGTCCTACATATTCCGCAGTAAGAACTCCTGTCAAATCTTGATTCGCAATTTGATTAAGCGCTGTACTAACTTCACTGATCATCTCATTCAGACGTCGTTTCATCTGAACAATAGAACCAACCATTTCTCCTACTTCTGTTTCATCAATCTCCATATCAAGTCTATGCAAGAAATCACCGTTCGCAATATGCTCCATCTCTTCTTTCACTCGAATAATTGGATTAAGCAAATCTACATTTGCAAACTTCATAAACTTACTTGCATAGATAAATAAAACAAATAGAATAATAATTACATCAATATTTGCCCAGTATGCTAAAAATACTGATCCTTTAATACGAAAATCAAATCTTGCTTCTACCTCTTTCGATAATTGTTTAATATCTTTTAGCATGGTAGCATTCATAGCCTCATAGTCAGAACTAAAAATCTTCTGCATTGCTCCATCGAAATCGCCACTAGACATCAATGTAAATATTTCTTCATTCAGTGTAACTATTTCTTGATATGTAGCATCTGCTTCACCTAGGATTTTTTCTTCCTCTGCATTTAATCCAATCTTTTTCATTTTCTGAATTGCTGTATCTATTGCCCCGTTTGTTTTTACTAACTCATTGTAATCATCCATATACATAGCATTCTTGTTTGTAATATAGCACCTAGCATTATACATCATCTGCTGTGTTGCTAACTGATACTCTTGAATAGCGGTTAATGTGTTATGTTGATTTTTAAAATTTCTTTGCAGCGCATTACTTTGCATTACTTGAAGAATTACTAATATGATACCTATTGAGATACATACTTGAAGAACTCTTTTCCATTTCTTCATCCTTACAGATTGCTTTACTTTTTTACTTGTCCTCTTCATACTCAACTGCAAGCCTCCTCCACAATTTAAGCCAGCAACCCTAACTTGAGCCTACCGACTTATAATTTACGTAAAAATGTGCCTATTAATGTTTCATAATATTAGATTTTGTTAGTACTAACAGAAAAAACAGTGTATTATTTACTGAATTCTCTGTCTATTATTCTAATATATCTTACATTATATTCAAACCGTCTAATAAATCAAGCTAATTTTTCGTCAATTCTTTAAATTTTTATCTTTTCGACTTTTTACATCAATATAATCAACGTTTTTAATAACATTCACTCACTAAACTAATTATATTCTCACAATTTACCAAAAACGAATTGACAATCTAAGTTTTTTTTGATAATATCAAATTTGAACTAATATTGTTTGTGATTTTGTTTATTTTGCATACCATATTAATTTTATCATGTAATTAA
>NZ_JAVBNS010000223.1:0-14075 GCF_031551385.1 Anaerosporobacter sp. | reverse complement strand
GGATATTTTGATTTTGTAGGCGAAGCGCAGGAGGCAATGGCAGCAGCAGATGCAGCAGTTATTGTGATATCTGCGAAAGCAGGAGTGGAAGTTGGAACGATTCGAGCTTGGGAGTTATGCGAACAATATAATCTTCCTCGTATGTTTTTTGTTACAGATATGGATGATGACAATGCAAGTTATCGTCAAGTTGTAGAACAATTAACAGACTTATATGGTAAGAAGATTGCACCTTTCCATCTTCCGATTAGACAAGATGAGAAGTTTGTTGGTTTTGTTAATGTTGTTAAGATGAAGGGTAGAAAGTTTACAACATTAAGTGAGTATGAAGAGTGCGAGATACCAGATTACTCTATGCCAAATCTTACAACTTGCCGTGAGTCTTTGTTAGAAGCTGTTGCAGAGACAAGTGAAGATAGAATGGAAAGATATTTTGCAGGAGAAGAATTTCCGCAGGAAGAGATTTCGATTGCATTAAGAGAAAACGTTGTAAACGGTAGTGTTGTCCCTGTTTTAATGGGATCAGGACTAAACTGTCAAGGAACAACAATGTTATTACAAGCGATTGAGAAGTATTTCCCATCGCCAGATAAGACAGTTGCACTTGGGCTTAATAGGAAAACAAATGAAGTGGTAGAAGTGCGATTTGAAGAAGATAAGCCAATGACTGCAAATGTGTTTAAAACAATTGCTGATCCGTTTGTAGGTAGACTTTCACTTGTTAAAGTACATAGTGGAGTATTGAAGGCGGATATGGCAGTATGGAATCCAAATAAAGAAGCAGAAGAGAAAGTTACAAAGTTATATGTTCTAAGAGGTAAGGAACAATTTGAGGTGAAGGAACTTCGTGCAGGTGATATCGGAGCTATCAGTAAACTTACGGTTACAGCAACAAAAGATACGCTAACAACGAAGGAAGCACCGATTGTTTACGATAAACCTAATGTTGCAAAACCATATACATATTTCCGTTATTCAACTAAGAATAAAGGTGATGAAGATAAAGTATCACAAGCACTTACGAAGATGCTAGAGGAAGACTTAACTCTTGCTATAAAAAATGATAGTGAGAATAGACAGACATTAATCTATGGTATTGGTGAGCAACAGCTAGAAGTTGTTGTGAGCAAGATATTGAATCGATATAAAGTAGAACTAGAATTATCAAAACCGAAAGTTTCTTATCAGGAAACAATTCGGAAACCTGCAAAAGTACAAGGGAAATACAAGAAGCAATCTGGTGGTCATGGTCAATATGGTGATGTGCATATGGAATTTGAGCCACTAGGTGATTTGAGTGTACCTTATGTATTTGCGGAGAAAGTGTTTGGAGGTGCAGTACCGAAAAATTTCTTCCCAGCAGTTGAAAAAGGAATTGCAGAGAGTGTATTAAAAGGACCTTTGGCTGGATATCCTGTAGTTGGAGTGAAAGCAACATTAGTAGATGGTTCTTACCATCCAGTGGATTCTTCTGAGATGGCATTCAAGATGGCAGCAATCCAAGCGTTTAAAAAGATGTTTGAAACAGCGAGTCCTGTACTACTTGAACCAATTGTTTCTTTAAGCGTTATTGTACCAGATCGCTTTACTGGTGATATTATGGGCGATTTGAATAAGAGACGTGGTCGTGTTATGGGAATGAATCCTTGTGACAATGGAAAGCAAGAAATCTTAGCAGATATTCCAATGTCGGAACTATTAGGTTACTCAACGGATTTGCGTTCTATGACAGGGGGAATGGGAGACTATAGTTATGAGTTCGCACGTTATGAACAAGCGCCATCAGACGTACAAGAGGCAATTGTAAGTGAACATAATAAAGAAAATACGGTATAAATTTTAGCATTTAAATAATAATAAACAGATGTTATAAATTAATTGACACGTGGTTATACTTATGATATACTTGGAAAGTATGATTTTAGCCAATACCAGGATATGGGACACTCCGACCTATAGCTTAGTATTCGGCGATTTAAAAATAGGAGGAATTTAAGATGATTAGCAAAGAAAAGAAACAAGAAGTTATCGCAGCTTATGGTAGAAATCCACAAGATACTGGATCACCTGAAGTGCAAATCGCATTATTAACAGTTAGAATTAACGAGTTAACTGAGCATTTAAAGATCAACAAAAAAGATCACCACTCAAGAAGAGGTCTATTAAAAATGGTAGGTTCAAGAAGAGGTCTTCTTGAATACTTAAAGAAAAACGATATCGAAGGTTACCGTAACCTTATCGAACGTTTAGGTTTAAGAAAGTAATAACAACGTAAATTTTTTTCAATTATATACACGACAAACAAACAAACGGTGAGAAGCCATATTATGAATGCAGAGATGTATTTGTAATATGGCTTTTTGCTTGTATTTTATTCATAATGGCAATAATAAAAAAGAAGTAGCATTAATCTTTGGTAAGTGTTATAATAGAAAGGAATTTGGAGATGTTACCCGAGACTTCTGGAAAGTACATTAACATAGATGTAATGTGTTTTTCAGTTGTTTCGGCATCTCCAGCAAATAAAATGAAATGTCTTAGAGAAAATCTAAGAATAAAAAGGAGATAACATATGTTCAAAAGTTTTTCAATGGAACTTGCTGGTAGAACGTTAACAGTTGAAGTTGACAGAGTAGCAGCACAAGCAAACGGAGCTGCACTTATGCATTATGGAGAAACTGTTGTATTATCTACAGCAACAGCATCTGACAAGCCAAGAGAAGGAATCGATTTCTTTCCACTTAGTGTAGAATACGAAGAGACATTATATTCAGTTGGAAAAATCCCAGGTGGTTTTAATAAAAGAGAAGGAAGAGCATCGGAGAATGCAATCTTAACATCTCGTGTTATTGATAGACCAATGCGTCCATTATTCCCTAAAGATTATAGAAATGACGTATCACTTAACAACTTAGTTATGTCTGTTGATCCAGATTGCAGTCCAGAACTTACAGCAATGTTAGGCTCTGCAATTTGTGTAGCAATTTCAGATATTCCTTTTGATGGCCCTTGTGCAACAACACAAGTAGGGTTAATTGATGGCGAATTTGTATTCAATCCAAATGCAGAGCAAAAAGCAAAATCAGATATGCAGTTAACAGTTGCATCAACAAAAGAAAAAGTTATCATGATTGAAGCTGGTGCGAATGAAGTTCCTGAAGATAAGATGTTACAAGCTATCTTTGCAGCACATGAAGTAAACCAAAAAGTAATTGAATTCATCGATACAATCGTTGCAGAATGTGGAAAAGAAAAACATGGCTATGAAAGCTGTGCAGTTCCTGCAGAGTTATTTGAAGCAATGAAAGAAATTGTTCCTTCAGAAGAGATGGAAGAAGCCGTATTCACAGATGTAAAACAAGATAGAGAAGAAAACATCAAGAAGATTACTAAAAAATTAGAAGAAGCATTTGCAGAAAAAGAAGAATGGTTAGCTGTACTTGGCGAAGCTATTTATCAATATGAAAAGAAAACTGTTCGTAAGATGATTCTTAAAGATCACAAACGTCCAGATGGTAGAGAGATTACTCAAATCCGTAAATTAGCTGCAGAAGTTGATATTATTCCTAGAGTTCATGGTTCGGCAATGTTTACAAGAGGACAAACTCAAATCTGTACAATTACAACATTAGCTCCTCTTTCAGAAGCGCAAAGAATTGATGGCTTAGATGAAGCAGAAACTTCTAAGAGATATATGCATCATTATAACTTCCCATCATACTCTGTTGGTGAAACAAAACCTTCAAGAGGACCAGGACGTCGTGAAATCGGTCACGGTGCATTAGCAGAACGTGCATTAGTTCCAGTATTACCAGACCCATCCGTATTCCCTTATGCAATTAGAACTGTTTCTGAAACATTTGAATCAAATGGTTCTACATCACAAGCATCTATTTGTGCATCAACAATGTCATTAATGGCAGCTGGTGTACCAATTACAAAACCTGTTGCAGGTATTTCTTGTGGTTTAGTAACTGGTGATTCTGATGAAGATTATATCGTATTAACAGATATTCAAGGTCTTGAAGATTTCTTCGGAGATATGGACTTTAAAGTAGCGGGTACTCGTGATGGTATTACTGCAATTCAGATGGATATTAAGATTCATGGTCTTACAAAATCAATCATTGAAGAAGCGATTGCAACAACAAAAGAAGCAAGAATGCAAATCTTAAATGATGTTATGATTCCATGTATCGCAGAACCAAGAACAGAAGTTGGTAAGTTAGCTCCTAAAATTGTTCAAATTAAGATTGATCCAACTAAGATTGGTGATGTAGTTGGTCAAAGAGGTAAGACAATCAATGCAATCATTGAACAAACAGGTGTTAAGATTGATATCTCTGATGAAGGTGCGGTTTCTGTATGTGGTACAGACGCTGATGGAATGAACGAAGCAATTCGTATTATTCAAACAATTGTTACAGATTTTCAAGAAGGACAAATCTTTGAAGGTAAAGTAATTAGCATCAAAGAATTTGGAGCATTCTTAGAATTTGCACCAGGTAAAGAAGGTATGGTTCATATCTCTAAGATTTCAAAAGAAAGAATTAATAATGTTGAAGATGTTCTTACACTTGGTGATGTAGTTAAAGTTGTTTGCCTTGGAAAAGATAAGATGGGTAGAATTAGCTTTAGTATGAAAGATGTTCAATAAGAATTGATTTCTAGAAGAAATAATCTCTAGGTTGACATGGGAAGAGTATCTCGTAAGTGTTTTGCTTATGAGATACTCTTTTGTATGATATAGAGTAGCACTGAGTGCAGTCGTATAGTTCGACATATAAGAGGGGAAAGAAAGGGGAAGGTTTCATGATAACCACAACTAGGCTGTCCAATGGATTAACTGTTGTATTAGAGAGAATGCCATATCTAAAAAGTGTGTCATTTGGTGTGTGGGTAAAAGTAGGTTCGGCATATGAGAATGCCATGAATAATGGAATTGCTCATATGTTGGAGCATATGTTTTTTAAAGGAACTAAAACAAGAACGGCAAAACAATTGGCAGATATTACATCAATGATTGGTGGTAATGTAAATGCGTATACGAGTAAAGAATGTACTAATTTCTATGCTACAACGATAGATGAATATCTACCACTTGCAATAGATATGATTAGTGATATGATTCAGAATTCTATGTTTAACGTAGATGAACTCGAAAAAGAAAAAGGCGTTGTACTTGAAGAAATTGATATGTATGATGATTCGGCAGAAGATATGTGCCATGAAATGTTACAAAGAGAGATTTGGAATAATCATCCTCTTGGATATCTGATTTCTGGTGAAAAGGACGTTGTTCGTACATTTACAAGGGAACAATTAATTGAATTTAGAGATTTGTATTATACGGCAGACAATATGATTATTTCGATTGCAGGAAATTATACAGAGTATGCAGTATTAAAGCAGTTAGAAATGTGCTTTGGAACAATACCTTCTACAGCACTACGTCAAGAATTGACAACGCCAATATATAAGAAATGTCTATATAAAGACGAGATGGATATTGAGCAAATGCATATAAATATTGCATTTCCGTCTATTAACAATCTGGATGAGAGAAGATATGAGTTAACAGTTATGAACTCGATACTTGGAGAGAACGCAAATTGTATGTTGTTTCAAAGAATACGAGAGGATATGGGATTAACATATTCGATATATTCTTATGAAAGTAGCTTTGCAACAACAGGATTGTTTCATATCTATGCGGCAACAAATCCAGAACCTGCGTTAATGATTTATGATGAGATATTCAAAATTGTTGAAGAAGTAAAGAATGAAGGATTTTCTGAGAAGGACGTAGAGGAAACAAAGAAACAGATTTGCGTTAATCTTACAATTGCTAGTGAGAACACAAAGAATCGTATGAATAGTAATGCAAAGCATGTTATGAGATATGGTTGCATAAGTACGCTTGAAGAGGTAATCGGACGTGTGAATGCTATTACAAAGGATAGTGTGAACTTGCTTGCAAGAGATATATTAGATGAGAGTTTATGTAGTATTGCGTTAGTAGGAAATTTGGATAAAAAGATTGTGAAAGGGATAGAAGAGAGATGGAAACGATAAAGATACAGTATTTAGATGATACGATTAATAGATTAGAATATATTGATGGAAAATCAGATTGGATTGATCTTCGTGCAGCCGAAGATGTGGAATTAAAAGAAGGAGAATTTCGTTTGATTCCATTAGGTGTTGCGATGCAATTACCAGAAGGATATGAAGCGCATATCATACCAAGAAGTAGTACTTATAAGAATTTTGGAATTATTCAATCAAATCATATGGGCTTAGTAGACGAATCATATTGTGGACCAAATGACTGGTGGTATATGCCGGCAATTGCATTACGTGAAACAAAAATATGTAAGAATGATAGAATCTGTCAGTTTCGTATAGAAAAACACCAACCCCAATTGGCTTTTGATGAAGTAAGTGTGTTGACAGGTAAAGATCGAGGCGGAATTGGTTCGACAGGTAAAAATTAATCTGTATGTTCTGACAGATGATTGACTAAAGCAGACGAGTGAAAAGGATAACCGTCGATAACTGTCTTTTCTCATTGACAAAACAGTAATATACGATATAAAATAGATTCAGTGAATTTAACAATGCATTACGTTAAAAAGTAAAGCCGTTCACTTAATTTATGACATGAAAGGTGATAAGATGAACGATTATAGTATTTATACAAATTGTATTCAAGCTGGGTATGAACCAAAGAATGGAGAACCAAGGGTTTTACCAATCTATCAGTCTACCACATATAAATATGATTCAAGCGAACAAGTAGGTAAGTTGTTCGACTTGGAAGAAGAAGGTTTCTTCTATTCGAGACTTGCAAATCCAACTGTTGATGCGGTTGAGAAAAAAATAGCAATACTTGAAGGTGGTGTTGGCGCGTTATGTACTTCAACGGGACAAGCAGCAACTACATTTGCTATACTTAATATCTGTGGAGCAGGTGATCATGTTGTTTCTTCGATTGCTATTTATGGAGGCTCAACAAACCTAATTGGTGTTACATTGAAGAAACTTGGAATTGATGTTACATTTGTTGACCCCAATGCATCACTCGAAGAATTACAAAAAGCTGTTCGTGAGAATACAAAATGTATCTTTACTGAAACTGTATCAAATCCTACATTAGTTGTATGTGATATTGAAAAGATGGCAACACTTGCGCATCAAAATGGAGTGCCTCTTATTATTGATAATACATTTGCAACACCAATTAATTGTAGACCGATTGAACATGGTGCAGATATCGTTATTCATTCAACTTCAAAATATATGGATGGACACGCAATTGCACTTGGTGGTGTTATAGTTGATAGTGGTAATTTCGATTGGAATACAGAGAAATTCCCTGGATTATCTACACCAGATGAATCGTATCATGGTATGATTTATGCAAAAGATTGCGGGAAGATGGCGTATATAACAAAAGCAAGAGTTCAGTTAATGAGAGATATGGGAGCGACTCCATCACCACTTAATGCATTCTTATTAAATGTTGGATTAGAGACGCTTCATCTACGTGTGCAACGTCATTGTGAGAATGCATTGGCTGTTGCAAAATGGTTAGAATCTAACGAGAAAGTATCTTGGGTTAACTATCCAGGACTTGAGAGCAATCGATATCATGATTTAGCTGAAAAATATTTACCAAATGGAATCTGTGGAGTTGTATCGTTTGGTATGAAAGATGGAAGAGAAGCGGCTGCAAATGTAATGGAGAAATTGAAGCTTGCAGCAATCGTAGTGCACGTAGCAGATGCACGTACAAGCGTACTTCATCCAGCAAGTACAACACATCGTCAACTTTCTGATGAACAATTAGTACAAGCAGGAGTACAGCCTGAGTTAATTCGTATGTCAGTAGGAATTGAAGACATCGTAGATATTATTAAAGATTTGGAGCAAGCTTTCGCGCAAATCTAAATGAATACTTGATAATATAAAATTTATATATAGCATTGAGAAGACAATTTATCGAAGAAATTACTTGGGTAAGTTGTCTTTTTCTTTGTTATCGGTTTCTTTATCAAGCGTTTGAAGAACATGTAAGACAATAATGGTGAATGCGATTGTAATTAAAAAGAACGTAAAAGTAATTGATAAAACAAGAAAGATACGAAAAACAGTAGAGAGCAACCACGACATAAAAATCCTCCTCGTGTTCTTGTTATAATGTCTTATTATAACATATTCCACGAGGAGGGGATTTGTGCTAACAGTCGGTTGCTGTTCTTGCAAAACGTTCGCAGTAACAATAGTCGGACTATTTACAATATAAATTATATAGGATAAAATAAATATAATAATTTAAGGTTTCGTTATAGGAAAGTGGTCTTGTAAGCCATCGGAATAATAGATTTGGCCATTATCGGTAACAAAGATAGCATATGTTTCATCAAGGGAATTGATTAATTTCATACCTTCCTCTAATCCAAGTGAGAAGCAGGTAGTGCTAAGACCATCGCCATCAACGGATTGCTTTGATAATATTGTAACTGCTGTTAAACCGTTGTTGTAAGGATAACCTGTCAAAGGGTTAAGTATATGATGATATATCATATCATTTAAATTAAAGTAACGTTCATATGTGCCAGAAGATACAACGGAGTAGTCGACGACATCAATTGCTAACAAGGTCTCGCCTTGTTCGGAAAATGGCTTTTGAACTCCAACTTTGAAGGGAGAACCATCTGGTTTTGAACCAATACAAAGTACATTGCCACCAAGATTTATCATTCCGCTGGTTATGCCTTTACTAATGAGAAAATCTTTCATTCTATCAGCAATATACCCCTTGGCAATTCCGCCAAGATCAATCTCTAATCCATCGTCTGTGCTATAGAGATAAGAGTCTGCGATGGATAATGATTGGTATCCAACATGAAGACGTGCATTGCTTAGGGTAGTTTCGTTTGGTAAAACTGGATTCTTAGCAGTAAAATCCCAGAGGTCGGTCAATCTTCCTATCGCAATATCAAAAGCACCGTTACTTAGTGTAGAATAGGATAGACCATACATTACTAATTCGGCAGTTGATTCATTCACTTTAAGCCCTTGTGTGGTGCGATGATTAAATTGATATACATCACTTGTTTGTATCGTTTTGCTGAATAACTGTTCATAATAATCGCATAAAGCGAATACCTCATCAAGTATCTGTGTATTATCAGTGCCGTATAGAGTTACAGTAATATATGTATTTAATTTTAGAGCAGATTTGCTTACAGATGTATTACGTTTATTATTAAATGTAAAGTATAAAATACATAGAATGATTAATAATAGTGGGATTGCTATGGATAAAACATTTTTCTTGAAATTATGTTTTGGCATAAGGAGTCCTTTCTAGGATAAATAATAGTGATGCATAGCAATTACTATTCTAAATAAATCGAGACAGCATGTCAAATAAATTTTCAATCGTAGGTTAATCAAGAAGCAATCAAATATATTGAGAGTTTCGCAAGAGGATAAATTTAAATAAAGGGGAGAAGAATTTGAAGAAGAATGATTTTGTATTAATTGCTTGTTTGCTTGTAGTAATTGGGGTGTTTTTAGTAGTCTTCCAATATACGAGCAAGGCAGGAGAGATTGCGGTAGTTAAAGTTGAGGGTGAAGTAATGGAACGCCTTCCGTTGAATATTGATACTGAAATTGTTGTTACAGGGAAAAATGGTGGAACGAATAAAGTCATTGTCAAAGATGGTTATGTATCTGTAGCAGAAGCAAGTTGCCCGGACCATTATTGTGTGAAACATAAGAAGATTAAGAAAGATAAAGAAACGATTGTGTGTTTGCCGAATGAAGTTGTTGTTGAAATTGAAGGAAAGACGAAAAATGAGTTGGATACGATTGCTAGATAGAGGGAAGGCTGTAAGAGAATAGGGGTGAAAGAAAATAAGTATGAAGAATAAAAAGTTGAGTCAAATGGGATTGTTAATTGCACTAGCATTTTTGTTAAGTTATATCGAAGTGCTTATTCCGTTTCCGATGATTGTTCCGGGTATGAAAGTTGGGCTTGCTAATATTGTAATTATCTATGCAATGTATGTGTTTGGGATGAAAGAAGCAATCGTATTGTCGATTCTACGAATGGTCTTGGTTGCATTTACTTTTGGGAATTTATATAGTCTACTATATAGCCTGGCAGGTGCGGTTTGCAGTTTGCTCATTATGGCAATATTAAAAAGAACTGAGAAGTTTAGTGCAATTGGAGTGAGTTTGTCTGGGGCAGTAATGCATAATGTAGGGCAGATATTTGTTGCTATTATTGTAATTGATACGGTTAATTTGATTTACATATTACCGATTTTAGCACTAACAGGAATTGCAACAGGAATTGTAATTGGTACGCTTGCAACGATATTAATCAAACAGTTGTCTAAAATTGAATAGGATAAAAAATGAATAGAATTGATGATAACTTCACATACTACACGAAAATAGGTAATTGTGAAAAAGTGAGGTAAAATCAATATGCAAACAAAAAATTTATGTGATAGAATTGGTGAAAATGCAGAGAATAAATCAAATAATGACAGTCAAGGAAAGATTGATGTTGATGAAAAGACAGCGAAAGAAACAGAGAAGCTCCAAAATGACAAAGTTTTAGAGTTTGGTCAAGTAACACTTGATAAGAATATGAAGGATCATAAACTACATCTGTTGACGATTATTGGTGAAATTGAAGGGCATGAATGTTTGCCACAACAAACGAAGACAACAAAGTATGAGCATATTCTTCCTCAATTGGCAGTTCTTGAAGATAGTGATGATATCGAAGGGGTTTTAATCATTGTGAATACGATAGGTGGAGCTGTTGAATCGGGGCTTGCCATAGCGGAGATGATTGCATCGTTAAGTAAACCAACAGTGTCATTGATAATTGGAGATAGCCATTCGATTGGAGTACCATTAGCAGTAGCAACGGACTATTCATTTATCGTACCAACAGGTACGGTTATTATTCACCCTGTTCGCATGAGTGGAACGGTAATCGGCTCAAGACAAACGTTTGACTATTTTAAGATTATGCAAGATCGTATTGTTGGATTTATTGCAAATCATAGCAATGCGACGAAAGAGAGAATTGAAGCAATGATGTTTGACACAACAATGTTGTCAAAAGACCTTGGAACTATCTTGGTTGGTAGCCAAGCTGTTGACGAAGGAATTGTTGATGCAGTGGGTGGAATTCACGATGCGATAGAGAAAATCTATGCGTTAATAGAAGAGGGGCAGAAGAAAGAAAAGTAGATTGCCCCTTGCTTATCATAAATAGAAAAGGTATAATTGAAATTGGTTCTAATGTAGGATAAGAAAACGTATAATCTTATCATACATAGAATCAATTTTTATGCTTATAGCCCTACTTGCTGATAGGGATTGTTATATGCTATATAAATGTAGCTTGAGGACAAGGGTTTGAATAGCTATTGGGAATTTGGCAATGTAAGGAGGAATATGAATGGCGGCAACTCAAAGAAAGCCTGCATCGTCTACTAAGAAGGCACAAAGTAGAAAACCATCTACTAGTAGAAGTACAAGTGCATCTTCTGGGCGTAAAAAGGGAAATACAAGAAAGAATAGCAGCCATCAAAGTAATAACTATGGGCTGGGACGTTACAAGGATGAGATTACAATAGTAGTTACACTTGTTATAGCAGTGATATTGATACTAAGTAATTTTAATTTGAGCGGTAGTGTTGGTGCGTTTATCAATAAATTTACATTTGGAATGATTGGTTTCTTAGCATATATACTACCATATCTTCTGTTTTTTGGAATTGCGTTTTACATATCGAATAAAGGGAATTACGCAGCAACGATAAAACTTGTTAGTAGCATATGTTTGATATGTATGGTAGCCGCCTTTATTCAATTAGTGACAGTGAGCTATAACGCAGAATGGAAAGTATTTGATTACTATACAGGTTCTGCAGCGAATAAGAACGGTGGAGGACTGATTGGCGGTATTATCTATTATGTTATGTATCCGTTATTCGGATTTGCGGGCACACTTGTAATTATGCTTGCAATTATGACACTATTAGCTATGTTTATTACGGAACGTCTTTTGTTTGCTAGTCTTGGTAAGAGAAGTGCAGAGAAATTAAAAGAGATGAAAGTAAGAAGAGAAGAAGCGAAGAGGGCTCGTGAGGAAACATACTATTCAGAAGAATATGATGAAGATTACGAGGACGAAGAAGTTTATGAAGAACCAGAACGTAAACCGATAAGACAAAGTAGTAGACAAGCAGAGCAGGATGTGCCACAGAATGCTAGAAAGAGCGTGAAGGGCGAACGCAAGAAAAAGGCAAAGACATTTACATTTCCTGAAGTTGGACATAATAAGGCAGAAGCGCATGTACAAAATCAAGGTGATGCAGTAGAGGATAATGTTCCAGAAGTAGTGCAAACAACACCTCTTGAAGAAATAAAACCATTTGATTTTGATTCTATACCAATCTATAGAGGAGATAAGACTTCTGATGCAAGTTATGATGATAAGCCAGTCTATAAAGAAGAGATGAAACGTAAGTTTAGTCAAAATAAGGATTATGATATTAAAAAACTTGCACAACAAATTATGAATGAGAGTTTTGATGGGAGTTCTACTGGTGTAGATGCTACAAAAGTACAGCATACGACAGAAGTAGAAGAGGAAAACAACGTAGTAAAAGCTCAAGTTATAGATACAGGTATCGATAGTGCGGCTGATAACAATTATAGTGATAGTTATTTGAAGGAAGACGTAGAAGCGACAGAACAACAGCAGTCATATAATGAGATAGGATTTGACACAACAGAGACTGATTTGGACGACGATTTTAAAGACGATTTATCGGAGCTTAATTTTGGAGGAAAAGATGTTGCATTCGAAAATCAATTTGAGGAGCAACAATATGAGTCCTCGGATTTCGAATCACAACAGTTTGATTCACAGCAATTTGATTCCTCAGAAGATGACTTTGAAGATTTCCGTGTGGATTTGAAAGCTCTTGAGAATGAAGAAGTAGAGGAAGCGTTCTTTAGTTCGAATTATCAAGAAGAGACGATTAAACAGGAAAAAACAGTAGATACTACAATTGTAGAACCGATAATTGAGATTATAGAAGAACCAATTATCTACGAATTTCCACCAATTGAATTGCTGTCAAAACCGAAACAAGTATCAAAAGGTGCTTCGGATTCGGAATTGAAAGAAACAGCTATGAAATTACAACAGACGTTGCAGAGTTTTGGTGTAGGCGTAACGATTACAAATGTGAGTTGCGGACCGGCAGTTACTCGTTATGAGTTACAACCAGAGCAAGGTGTGAAGGTAAGTAAGATAACGAACTTAGCAGATGATATTAAGTTGAATCTAGCAGCGGCAGATATTCGTATAGAAGCACCGATACCAGGGAAAGCGGCTGTTGGTATCGAAGTACCGAATAAAGAAAATTCAGCAGTAATGTTTCGTGAGCTAATCGAAGGAAAATCATTCACAGAGCATGGAAGCAGTTTGGCGTTTGCAGTTGGTAAAGATATCGGTGGACAAGTAGTAGTTACGGATATTGCGAAGATGCCTCATCTACTTATCGCAGGTGCAACTGGTTCGGGTAAATCCGTATGTATTAATACAATTGTTATGAGTATTTTATACAAAGCACATCCAGATGATGTTAAGTTGATTATGGTTGACCCTAAAGTTGTAGAACTTAGCGTTTACAATGGAATTCCACATCTACTAATTCCAGTTGTAACTGATCCTAAGAAAGCATCTGCGGCTCTTAACTGGGCTGTTATGGAGATGACAGATCGTTATAACCGTTTTGCGGAGTTAGGTGTAAGAGATATTAAGGGTTATAACACGAAAATCGAAAAGGTAAAAGACTTTAATGATGAAAAATTCCAGAAGATGCCTCAGATTGTTATTATTGTAGATGAGCTTGCAGATCTTATGATGGTAGCACCTGGTGAAGTAGAAGATGCAATTTGCCGTTTAGCACAGATGGCTCGTGCAGCGGGTATACATCTGATTATTGCAACACAAAGACCGT
>NZ_JAVBNS010000234.1:0-22657 GCF_031551385.1 Anaerosporobacter sp. | reverse complement strand
ATTCTTATTCTTCTTGCTTCTGCTCTTCTTGTTTCTCTGTCTTATTTACATTCCACTTTGGTACTATTCTTATCTATATAAATTAGAATACCAAAAACAGTATTGTTTATTTACATTCCACTTTGGTACTATTCTTATTTAAAATTGGTGCAATCGAGAACAGATACGCTACAAAGATTTACATTCCACTTTGGTACTATTCTTATAATGAAACAGAATGGGTTATTAGAAAGTAATAATTATTTACATTCCACTTTGGTACTATTCTTATGCGCTGCGGGATTGGGAAATGCACTTACAGATAAATTTACATTCCACTTTGGTACTATTCTTATTATACTCTTCTAGGTCTTGACCTAATTTTGTATACGAATTTACATTCCACTTTGGTACTATTCTTATGCAGATGAAGTTGGGTAGCTAAATTGATATTTAGATTTACATTCCACTTTGGTACTATTCTTATACAGAAAAAGAAAAGAGAGAGTACCTAGAACACTACATTTACATTCCACTTTGGTACTATTCTTATAATCTATCCCTTATATCTTTACTTTTGATAAATGCATTTACATTCCACTTTGGTACTATTCTTATTCTGTGTCCCTCTTCCATATCCACCTCCGCTTGTAATTTACATTCCACTTTGGTACTATTCTTATACTACACAAGAGGAATCGAAAGTTACAAAATCGAGATTTACATTCCACTTTGGTACTATTCTTATATCTTTCATCAACTTTCTCCCATTTGTTTTCAAATATTTACATTCCACTTTGGTACTATTCTTATGCCGTGGGCAAGTTTATTAGTCGCAATTGCAGTAATATTTACATTCCACTTTGGTACTATTCTTATTCGAAATATACATCTTCTCCAGTTTCTTTGTATATTTACATTCCACTTTGGTACTATTCTTATAATCATCCCCCTTTCTATGTTGCTCAATGTTCCCTATTTACATTCCACTTTGGTACTATTCTTATAAATGGTAGAAGTAAAGCAACATAGTTCTGTATTGCAATTTACATTCCACTTTGGTACTATTCTTATTCAAGCGACTTTGGGAAAGAATTTTATCTAGGATAATTTACATTCCACTTTGGTACTATTCTTATTCAACACATTCATAAATTTTCCCTTTCTTAAATACATTTACATTCCACTTTGGTACTATTCTTATTTTGGTAACATGATTGTGAGACAAGCGATTATTAAATTTACATTCCACTTTGGTACTATTCTTATGAATTTTGACCCTAGCGCACCTTTTAAGAATGAAGAATTTACATTCCACTTTGGTACTATTCTTATAAGTTTCGAAAGATTGGAATGGTAGCTATATAAATAATTTACATTCCACTTTGGTACTATTCTTATGCCACAGAGAAAATACCTCAACAAGCTAATACATATTTACATTCCACTTTGGTACTATTCTTATACGATTGGAACAGATTGCAGAACAGCACTTTTTTATATTTACATTCCACTTTGGTACTATTCTTATCCGCATCAAAAAAATGCCTATATATACAGTAACTTGCGCTATCCATATTGTCAACCCCTGTATAATGCATAAAAATACTCTATATTTATTTTTTTAATTACAGAAAAACTACTGCCGCTCCGCATAGATACTAGCTTTGTCTATCCCCCATAGTTTTTACACTATCTTAGGTCGACAGAAAATTTAGAGAAACATTGATGTTTTATCATCTACCTTTCCCAAAAATTCTTTTTTAAGCCATTTTTCATTTCTTGTATGAAATACAATCAAAGAATCTGTATCTTTTCTTATGAGTTTCTTTATCTCTAATTCTAATTGCAACGCTTGCGATTCTGACAATTCTCCCTCAAACACGGAGTTCTGAATATGAGACAGATATTTTTTACATAACTTATATACTTTGGGAAGGATTTTCTTTCCCTTATCATCCATAACAATATCATATACTAATATTATATACATAAATTCCTCCTAGTCTACCACCACATTTCAAATGGCTCATAAGGTTTCTCATCAAGTAGATGTTTAATTAATTTATACGATTCTAGGCGTATAAGATATTGATAGGAAACATTTCTTCCAAGGTCTTTGTGTTTAATCGTTTTTTTCAAGCGTTCCTCTAACTCAGAAACAATAAGTTTTGAAGCATCTTTCGTTAAATGAAGATAATTCAAATCTTTCGTAAAACTTTTTTCTGTTATTTGATTTCTGTTTAATAACGAAAATATTAATCTGTCACCTATTAATGGTTTAAATATTTCTGAAATGTCTAAGCTAAGTGAAAATCGGCGTTCTCCTGGCTCATGCAGATAACTTATAGTAGGATTCAATTGTGTTTGATAAATCTCCGTTAATGTCTTCGTATATACTAACGAGTTTACAAATGAAATCAAACTATTAATCATATTGTCTGGTGGATGCATAACACGTTTCTCAAAATCAATCTCTTGATTTATAATAATTGGCCACGCTGCATAATATTGTTGTCTGATATTTCCCTCATATCCCATAAGTTCCTGTATTGTTTTTGCATTAGCAATCGAACTTCTATACTCATCTATTCTGTCCATATATTGTTGTAGGTCTTTTCCACGCCCATTGTAATATCTAAGATTCCGATAGATATTTGCTGCTGCACCTTGTACAAATTTTTTGGCAATAGCTAATCTTTTCTCATAATCAAGATAATGTGCGGATTGATGTACTAACAAATTTCCAGATAGCAGACTTTCTCTTGGATAGAAACTCCCTGCATAAAAGTTGTAGTAATTAAAGAAATGTACATTTACGCCGTATTGGGCAAGTAAATTAATTAGACTCGTGTTAAATGTCATTTCTGACATAACATACATATCACCTACTCTTTCTATCGGTACATCTCTCTTAACTTCATCTTCATTAACAAATTGAATCGTATTATCTTTTCTCCTAAGTGTTCCATTATTATATATGTAGAAACTTTCTTTCATCTGTACCTCCTATATCATACACAAATCATGGTATGCACAATTTTTACAAATACTAAGTTTTGAAAATACGGGTGGTTTATCCTTACTTACAATCTCCCGAATTGACTCTAGTGTCTTCTCAATCACTTCCACATCAGCTTCCTCTAACTCAACATCTACGGTCTGTTTCAATAGTGGATAATCAATCTTTGCCTTAATAACAACATCATGTTGTTTTAAATAGTACAGATAATACTTAACTTGCCATATCGAAGCTTCCTCAATTTTATTACTCTTCTTTACCTCATGAAGAATACCCTGTGTTCGTAAGAAATCAATATTAATTACATTATCAATATTGATATGTTTCTCTTCTCGCTTATAACTGTTCTCATCTAATATTTTTCCTATTGCTACATTTTCATTTCCCTGCTCCATTTGAATATCATAATAAAAATACCATAACTTTCGTTTACATACATAGTAATAATACATCATCACGCCTGTAATTTGTTTTTCCATAAGTCACACCCTTTTCAATTATAGTAATTCAAATCCAAACTCTTTTTTCCTTATTATAAATATTCTATTACCAAAACGTAAAGCTATCGGGATCTTTCATCTGAAATCCAATATCCGTATACTTACAATCAATCACATATATCTTTTCATATTTTCCAAGGTTTATTATCTTTTCAATCTTTTGTGCCTTTTTACTAGTAGCACTAATTACATATGGTTCTACCGACATAGTATATTTCTTTACTTCTGTTACACAACGGATGCGTTCTTCTGCTGATACTTCTTTATCATCATATTTTTCTATATGAGAATCTATTTCATCTTGCTTATCATAATAAACAGATGCGGGTATAATAGTATAAGAAATAATATTTCGCAACTTAACTTCACTCTTCTCAAATTCATTAACATTTAAGTCTTGCAATGTCTCCCATGTTGATTCAAAACGCCTCATGTAATCACTTCCTTTTAATTTTTCAGAAGTAAAGTACTCATTAATTAGTTTTATTTTATCGTCTTCTGAAAGCTTTCCCTTAACTGTACATAACGATTCTTTGGATAAGTCATAAATTTTCTTATCTATAAAACCTCTCTCCCCTTTAACAAAAAGATTTTCATCTATTTCAGTAAAAACAAAACAATTATAATCTTCTACTGGCTTTTCCCCTTTACGATTGCAACGTCCCAAACGTTGTAACAATCCATTTAAATCTGATAATTCCGTATATAAATAGTCAAAATCAATATCCAAACTTGCCTCTACTATAGAAGTTGCTACCCAGATTCCATTACCTATATCTATGTTTCCTTCTTTATCATGCGTTTGTCCAAATGCAAGAATATCTTCCTCCTTTTGACTTCTTGCCATTTTAATAAACTTATTATGCAAGATATGTAACTCACTCTCATCAATTATCCCGGATAATTCAGTATATATTCTCTGTGCATTCTTTACTGTGTTACACACTACTAAAATTTTATTTCCAATCCCCTGTTGTTTATTCATTAGATACTTTTCTATTATATATTCAGCTTGTATCTTCTCTTTATAAACTTTTAGATTATGGCGTATCATATCGTTGGTAAAACTATTTTCTACAACATTTCCAACAAAACCTCTCTCTACTAACAAATCACGCACAAACGGTGATAACGTTGCTGTTAAGATAGCTACTTTTCCACCAAATTTTGTTATCATTGCAATTCCATAAATCAAATATGCCAATAAATCTGCTCCATACATCTGTATCTCATCAATTATTAATTTGGAATAAGATAATGTTGCCAGTTTCATCTCATATCCACCATATTTGAATACAAAATCGAAGATTTGATCTAAGGTTGTTACCGTAATTGGCATGCAAAGTTGTCTACTTCTTAAACGATATTCAATAGAGGATAAGTTCTCAATCTCAACATTTGCTACATAATAGGATAAGTTCTCTGAATGCAGTAATGCCAGTCTTTCTTCTAACTTATCACCTTCTATTATTTGTTTTCTAATACGGTCATAAATAGCATTGATTGCAGTTCGTATTGGTAATACAAAGAAACCTTTGTGATTACCTAACCACAATAAACCTGCCTCTGTTTTTCCCATTCCTGTCTGCGCAGTAATAATTAAATTATCATCTGTATGCTCTAGGCAAAATTGTTGTAATGCATTCCATTCCACAGTTTTTTTATTTCCTGCTTTTATGTTCGACTGCTGCCATCTGTTCATCATCCCATTTAACTTTTCTATAAGGAAATCGTTCGGATATTCTACTATCTGCTCTGCACTTGCACTATAATCGCATCGATGAAGATAGCCTTTTATTAGAGTTGCATCATCATCTTTAAGCATAGTCATAATTCTTCCAACTTTTCTCCCTTTTACCTCAAAAAGTTCTTCTTGAAATTCACTTAACAAAGACACTATCAATTCTTCTTTTTCGCTTATTATTTCTCTTGTATCACCATAATTATGATGATTTGCTACCACTTCTGCTACTCTATAGTAATCCTCTGTTGTATCAAAATCATTTGGATTGACAAAATATAATGACAGTACATTATGAGGTACTTCTTTCAACTCATTAAATCTTTTCTTATTTTTTATACGTTCTTGAAATGCCTTGTTTGCTTTACCATAATCGTGATAATGACAGGCCTTCTTCGTTAACTCATATAATCTCTCATCACTGATATATCCTAACTTTTTTAATACCTCTAATTCATTAAGTACATCTTGGGTATGTTCTAAAAGTGATTTATCTGGATTGGATTTCGCTAAATAATTTTCTAATTTCATGTATTCACCTCATTATTCAAAAAGAATTTACGGTATAACTTACCAAGTAACCTTTTTAATATGATAGTAAACCCCCATTCTCTATCATATCACTATAAAGAAATAAAGTGGTGCTATGCAACATTTCACAACACCACTTTATTACAAGTTCATTTATCTCTTTTACCTATACAAAATTTACAATCAATGGATTTTCTTTCGATTTATCAATATATACTCCTAATGATTCCTCATCAACCATATACTTTGATGTATAATATACTTTCTTTTTCTCAAAAAATCTTTTGCCTTCTTCTAAACGATACACCTTGTTGATATAATACTTTACACCATGAATTTTCGTTACTCCCTTATTTTTTGCAAAAACAACATTACTGTCATCTGTCTCATCTGCAATTTCAGCATCAATATAGGCATGATAAGTTGACTCATATAACTTGTCTGGCACTTCTAGATTAACAAACTCGGCTTCTTTAATTTCAACAAAGTCTTCACTTCTTCCAAGACTCTTCCATTCATATATATTTTCTTTTATTTTTTGCAATGTTTCATGGTTACTTTTTACATGAATGATAAGTTCAATGTCCGTTAAAACTTCATAGCATTTCAGTGATTTTGTTAATGTACGAAACTTACTTATTGGTTTAGAATAATGTTCTTCTTCATAATCTCTGAAACGTTGCTCTAAATCCTTCTCTATTTGCTTTAATTCTTTTTCCCTCGCTTCAACAGTTAAGTACATATCCGACTTTTTATCAAAAGATTTCTTCTTATTAGCAAGTGATTTTTTTCTTTTCTTTAATAGATTCATACATTTTGTAAATCTACCCTTTTTTAATTCCGCAATCTTATCATTCAAATCTTTCAAATCTCGAAATTCCTGAAGCAACTCCTTATCTTCAACAGAAATGGTTATCCCATTACGAAAACTATTTCCCTGTGATTTTATTGCATGAGCTACTACAGAATATCCTGTTGATAACATAGAGGGATTCGCCATCTTGACCAAAATACCTCTATCGTCTTGTGTTGTATTTAAGAAACAATAATCCGTATAGGCTTCTTTATTTAATGACTTATAGTCCCCTTGAATACTTATATCCATTGGATGATATTCTTTAAAGTTGCAAATATTATGCAGCGCACCAATAACCGTTGAAAATGGCGGAAGTGGATAAGTCATCTTATTATTAATTGTCTCTTCTCGTCTGTAATTCGCACTTGTTTGTGTCAAATGTATCCTTAAAGCCTCCATTTATCCACATCCTTCTATACTTCATAGTATTGTTTTACTTCATCTTCCACAGTTGCAAAAAACTCTCTTACACTTGATGGATTCAAGCTCTTAATAACTTCTGCCTCATTCGTAAATGTTCCGCCTTGTAGCAATCCAACATGAAAACCTTCTTCTATCTTTGCCTTCAAATCGCTTGAAACAACAAGTTCTTCATTCAATACTCGAACAACATTTTCGAAATAATGTGTCTTTCTCTCTGATAAACCACCAACTACAAAGATAGGCTCTGCATTATCCAAATTTCCACGTACAACCAATGAAAGATTTGCTACTGCCTCTAGTAATGCTTTTACACGATTATATTTTTCTTCCTTTGTTGCCTCTGTATCAAAATTCTTGTCCACTCCAACCATATCCAAATCTATCGTCATACTATAAACCTTTAGTGATTTATCATATTCGTACTGGTATGGCATAAGTCCTGATTCTTTCGATTTTTCTTGTAAATTGATACCATTCGAACTTGCATAATTACTTGCAAGATATAAGTTGTTATGAAATCTTGTTTCATTAATGAAATGATTGCAAGCGATTGCATCTGTCAAGTAGAATGAACTGTTTCTTACATAGGTAAGCCCCTTGGTACTCATATATCCACCCTCAAGTGCTTTACAATTTGCAACATTCAAATCCGCAGACACCATTTTTTGTGTTGCTCCATCTACAGATGTTTGCAAATCATCATATAGACCACTCTGCACCATAATGGCATTCTTCAAACTTTCTCTACTTCTTGTTGCATACGCTTTGCGATTTTTATATACCTTTTGAACACTACCGATATTACCAAGACCTTCTGAATAATTACTTGTCATATTTGCTACTACTGTAACTGTTACTGATTTTCCCATGTTATTCTCCTCCTAATTAATTATTCTCTGTTTCCTTGTTTTTTGTTTCTTCCTGACCTTCTCCAATTTTCGGAGCATTCGGATCTAATGCTGCTACAAATGTATAGGCAAGTTCCTTATTTTTTTCAAAATCCTCAAATAAATCATAACTGAATGGAAATGAAACCTCTGAATAGGAAGATAACTGTAGTAATATCTCACAGAAACGATCATAATCTCCTGCCACAATTGCACTTGTAAGCTTTTGACGATACGCTTTTACTTTGTTCGCTTTATTTTTTTCAATCTTTCGAACGACTTCCTCCGCACATTTTTTTGTGCTATATATTTTCGCTTTCATTACTATTTCTCCTTTCTCCTCAACAAGTCCCTTTATTTTATAGTTAATTTCAATTAATTTATCTATTGCATAATGTCGTATCGTTTCTTCCTTTAATAATAGTTCAATTAATCGGTCTGTTAAAACCTCATTGATAATACACCCCACCGCTTCTTCTTGAATATTGATATAATAATTATCATTCAGCTTTAATGGCTTTAGAAGTGCATTAATACTTTTTAATGATTTCAATATCGTAATTGCTTTTTTTCTTATAAATAACGTCTCGTAATATTCTTTATCTCTATTCTTTATAATAACCTCTATATCATAATCCAAAAAATCACTTGCCTCTATTATTGTACGAAACAATAAGTTTCTAGCATTTACTTGATATTCTTTCTTTTCTTCTTGAACTAAATTAGCAAACGTTTTGTTTGTCTTACATAGTTCAAGAAAGCTCCAATTATTATTAATAAACAGTGCTTCAAATGTATTACTAAACGAAAACGGGATGAAATCAAATTCTATGCAATCTGCACTTATAAATGAATCTGCATTGAAATTATACGCTGCTGACCTGCTCTTCCTTCCTTCATCAAGATTATATCCAACTAATCTACAATGAGGCTGACTCATCTCTTCTTGAAATAGATTCGTATTACAATAGTTTGCATAAAGATTCTTTTTATTTTTAAATGTTTCTGTAATAATCTGCGTTCGATTTGAATTAATAAGAGTTAATATCGCATCATAGTTTGTTCCATCAAACTTCATCTTTCCAAACACTTTTTTCATTACCGTATTTCCGGTTAATTTTGCATTAACCATATCAATCTGTGCTTCTGAAAACTCTGACTTACCGTATAGAATATCTTCGATTCCCGTATGGAACATATCTTCCCTAAAATAATCTTCTGCAAATGCAAGATAGCGTTCTTTCGTAATAACACTCTTGTTATACACCAGATAATCTTGTCCTTGCTCATAGTCAGTTATTCTGTCATATTCTTGATTGCTAAAATCAAAATATAACTTCAAACCAACCATAGCTGCACAGTACCGCCAATCAATTCCTTCGAGTTTCGTATCGTATTGCTCTCCCATGCTCCCCCTCCTCTCTATAAGTCATCTGTAAGCAGTTCCATCATCCCGAATCCCTCTGAATGACGAGATGCAGCTCCTGCCTTCAATAAATAATTCAATACAATAGGATTTCCCTCTACTAAAAAATTTCCTATGTTTCCTGCAAACTTGCAACCATAATGCCTTACAATAACTTTCCTACACTTGATAGGTTGTATTCGTAATCCCTCCATTAACTCTTCCGAAAAACCTTCTTCTGTCAATTGAAATCTTAGATTCTTTTCCAACTGTTCTTCAAATTCTTCCTGTTGAAAATCATAATACCAATCTCGATTTTCTTGTTTATCATGATTTCTTACTAGTAGCGGACTATTCATCTTAACTAGCATACTGCTATTATGTACTTCCTGTTCCGCCAATTTGGTTACTTTATCAAGAATCATATAATTGTTGTGTTCGAGCATAACTTTGGAATGTTTTTTCTCTAAAAAGCTGCTGTAGAGTATGTAACTCTCCATTTTATCTGCTATAGAAATCAACACTTTTACTTGATTGTTTGCCAGTTTAATTTCGTCTTTTATAAATTTGGGTTCTGAAAAGAATACAGCAAACGTAAAATTTTTGGACTTTGGTTCTCCATAAAAGTCATTATAATATTTTCCTTCATTGACATCACCTAGACAAGTCTTTATAAAATGCATAACAACACGTCTGTATTCACTTTGG
This sequence comes from Anaerosporobacter sp., assembly GCF_031551385.1. Classification (GTDB taxonomy): domain Bacteria; phylum Bacillota; class Clostridia; order Lachnospirales; family Lachnospiraceae; genus Anaerosporobacter. Next base: position 12,605 of record NZ_JAVBNS010000234.1, on the reverse strand, counting down.
ATGGTATTCTCTTTAAGTGAGAATTCTAATGAAAATTTCAAACTGATACCTCCTCTTATACTCTTTCTGCAACTTTCACTCTCAAAAAACATATTTCGCTATTACTCTCTTAATAGTTACCTTGCATGTTTTAAATTTGAACTTTTATCTTCTAATTATTACTTAAAATTACATTTCCTACACTCATTATACTACTAAAGAAAATTTTGTCAATATATCATTATATTACACCATAAAAATATTGTAATATAAACTCACATTATATTTCATTATCCATTACACATCATCTTAATTTACCTCTTACTTATACTTATAAACTATGCTATACTTTTTACAATGTAAATTAAAATTATTGCAAGAATAACCACCTAAGAATCGTACCATATTGGACACTTTAAAGAGAGGACGATAGACTTTTTAAGTTTATCGTCCTCTTTCCACCCCCACATATCACTTTTTCACAAAATAAACATAATTTTTGTTTACAATATTAGCATACTTCATTAAAATAGAATTAACACGCTATTCACTACTTAATGAATTAAGTGCGTAATCGGACAAGCTCCTTTATGTTCAGCAATTGAATAGCAAAGAATAAAGTTCCTAAGGACAGAAAGAGGTTATTATTATTATGAAACAAGAGAAACAAAAAGTAGATTCTTCTATGAGTCTAAGCAAGCAAAGAAAAATTGAGAGACAAAGAGAAATTGAGCATCAGAAACGTCAGAAAAAGATTAATGCAATTATTGGGGTATGCGTTGCTATTGCTGTTATCGTTGGTATTGGCTCTTTTGTTGGCTACAAGATATACCGAAGTGTAACTAAAATTGTAGCAAGTACTGACTATAGTAAATATATTGCTGATAACGGATTTATTGATGGTGTTACTGCTAATTCTTCGATTACATTAGCCGATTATAAGAACATTACTGTTCCACTAAGTGAAGTTGAATATTCAGACGAATCTGTAGAAACTGATATTCAAACAAAATTAGACGAACACAAAGCATTAAGTGCAGAAACAACTGCTGCAATTGCAGATGGCGATAAAGTTAATATTGATTATGTAGGTTCTGTCGATGGTGTTGAATTTGAAGGTGGTAATTCAAACGGTGAAGGTTACGACTTAGAAATCGGTAGTAACTCTTTCATCGATGACTTTGAACAACAATTAATCGGTCACAAAGTAGGAGAGAATCTTACTGTTGAAGTTACATTTCCTACTGATTACACGAATAGTCCTGACTTAGCCGGAAAAGATGCTGTATTCCAAGTAACAGTTAACGGAATCTATGTAGCTCCTGAGTTCACAGATGCATTTGTTAAAGAAAATTTATCTGATTATGCACAAACAGCAGAGGAATACAGAACATATCTAAAAGAAACAAACTATAATACAAACCTTGAAACATGGATTTCTAAATATTTAGTAGATAACACAACAGTAAGCTCTTATCCAAAGAAATATACTGCTCAATTAGCTTCTACTATGAAAAATTCCGATTACAGCTACTACGAAACAATGAAAGCATATTTTGCAAGTTATAGTGCTGATTATGCTAACTCTACATTTGAAGATTATATTGGAATGTCAGAAGCAAAATACGATGAGCAATTAAAAACTTCTGCAAAAGAATCTACCAAATCTGCTCTTATCTATCAAGCAATTTTAGAAAATGAAGGTGTTACTGTTACTGTTGATGAATGCAAAGCATATTTAATGGAAAATGGTAATACAGAAGAACAGCTTACTACTCAATTTGAACAATATGGTACTGGATATTTAGTACAAAGAATGGTTCAAATCAAAGCACTTGAAATTGTAAAAGGACTTGTAACCGTTCAATAATTTAATAATAACAAACAAAAAAGCACAATAAAAAAACTAGGAATTCAAAATTGAATCCTAGTTTTTTTATTTGTTTTTTTAATTAAAATTCTTTCAACACCACAGGAGAACAAATTCCTGCTTGTGGCCATTCTACATTTTCATTATGAATAACAACAGTTATAACTTGTTCACCTTCTGCTTCTTTTGGTAAATTAACAATCATATGACCGCCAAAAGAATCCGTTCTTGACTCTAGTAATTCGCCATTTAAGTAAATCCAAGCATATCCTTTGATATCACTAATATATAGATAACGATTTTCCTTTGCTTCACCAAGGTTTGACACGCAACGATACAATGCATACTTGTGTAATTGATCTGTTAATTGCGTCTGAGGTGCTCCATTAAACGTAATTGGTTCAAAGCTGTTCATATCATTTTTATCTACTTTAGGATTTGGATTTGGCATCTCATCAAATAGTTGATAATAGATGCGCCAGTTATCAAGAATACGCTCTTCCACTGGTTCAACAAAAGAAAATGATTCTACTTCTACTACCGGAATCACAACTTCTGTTTGAATTGACAATTCTGAAACCTTAACGGTTACCTTAACGGACTCTTTACCTGTTGGTGCAAGAATTGCTTGTGCCTTGCCATGATACAATTTACGCACATTAGAGATATCATCTTCATGAGAATTTGGATTTCCATTTCCCACTCCTAAGATAAGTCCATTCTCTACTTCAAATGTAACTACATCATCTGCATTTGGAATTACAGTACCATTGCTGTCAACTAAACACACATTAACCGCAACAGCATCAAATCCATCTGCTTTCAAACTTTCTTGGCTTAAAGAAACCTGTAATTCGTCTGGCTTCTCTGCTGTTACTTGAGTATCGTTTGCTACAACTTCACCTTTACGATATCCAACTGCCATTAATTCTCCCGCTTCATATGGAACAGTAAATTCTACATGATCAATCGGATCTGCTGACTTTTTATCAAGGATTTGATCGTTTACCAAGATGGCAACTTCTTCACAATTTGTAACTACTTTAACACGAATTGACTCACCGTTTTCATGTCCTGCTACCCAAGGGGAAACAAGATGCACGATAGGTTCTTGTTTCCAATACGCTTTATAGAAGTAGCAAGCGTCTTTTTCAAACCCACAACTATCATATGTTCCGAAGAATGTTGCCACACTTGGCCATACAAACGGTGTTGGTTCTCCTCGGTAGTCAAAACCTGTCCATACAAATGTTCCTGCAACAAATGGACGTTCTACAACCATTTTCCATGCTTCACGAATTGTATTTCCCCATAAAGCTGCTTCATCGTCGTAAGAGTTGATTATATGCTTCTCATAATCAGTGGCGTACTCTCCACGCACCATAAATGCACTTGCAGTTTCTGAACCAATTAATGGTGTATTCGGGTATTTCTTATGGAACTCATCATATCTTGCTGGATTATAATTGATTCCTGTTACATCTAATATCGTAGATGCCCCTTCCTCTTCCATATATCCACCATTGAAAGCGCCTAGAACAGGTCTTGTATTATCGACACGTTTCACAGCAGCCTGCATAGCTCCTGCCATACGTCTTCCTTTATGTGTTCCTTGTAATGGTTCTTCGTTGAATACCGAATATAAGATTACACATGGATGATTTCTTGATTGTCGAACAATTCCTTCTATCTCTCTCAATGTTTCTTCTGAAGAAGAATAGGTACGGTTCTCTACCATTACCATAATTCCAAGCGCATCACATATGTCAAGGATTTCAGGGTCTGGATTATGTGCACAACGATAGGCATTGGCACCTAATTCTTGCAATAAACGCATACGATATTCTTTGATAGAATACGGTACAGCAACTCCTACTCCTGCATGATCTTGGTGGTTACAGAATCCTTTTAACTTGATATTCTCACCATTTAACCAAAATCCCTTTTCCGCATCAATGGAAATAGTACGGAAACCAATCTGACTTTCTGTCTCATCAATACAGACACCAGCTTCATAAAGTTTTGTCACTGCCTTATATTGATATGGTTGTTTATCGCTCCAAAGAGTTGGACTGTTTACTTCCATCTCACCCGCAACGGTAACTGTTTCATATCCCTCTACTGCATCTTTTCCTGCTAACGTAATCTCACCAACAAGATTCCCGTCAGCACCATATAGAGAAGTAATTGCTTCTATATTATGTTTGTGTTCAAAACTATTTTCAAGTTCTGCTGAAACAGAAACGTTCCAACGAGTTCCTTCTATGAATTCTGGTTTTATAAATACACCATCATGTGCCAAATGTACTTCTGACTTTTTAACTAACCATACATTTCGATAAATACCAGCGCCTTCGTACCACCAGCCTTCCCATGCAGATGCATCGATACGAATGGCTACTGTATTAGGAATTACTCCAAAGTTCGCCATATCTGTCATATCTACACAGAAACTGTTGTAACCAGAATAACTATGCTTTAAGATAGAACCATTTACATAAACGCTTGCATCACAAGACATTCCTTCGAATTCCAATAGAATCTGTTTGTTTCTATCTTCTTCTGGTAACTCAAATCGCATTCGATACCAGCCAATTCCACGTTCTTTATACCCTTGATTCGGAGAACCATCTTCTACAAAATTGTGTTTCGTCACCCAATCATGAGGTAGGTTGACTGTTTCCCAATCCGAATCATCGAAGTTTGCATCTGCAGGGCCACGGTGGGCACCTGCTTTTGCAAATCCATATACATCATCATGTTGTTTCGTTGGCGGTAAAACGGTAATATCCTTCTCAAGGAAACGCCAGCCTTTGTTCAGGCTATAGATTTGTTGTTCTTTATTATATTTTTTCATCCTCTACTCCTGTCTATTCCTTAACTGCAGCACCACCAAGTGAAGTAATTAACATCTTCTGTGTAATTATGAAGAAGATAACAAATGGTATCGCTATCAGCAATGAACCTGCTGCAAAAGTTGAAAACAAATTTTTCTTATCAGTTACAAAGCTATATAGACCTAATGCTACTGTCTGCACTTTTGAAGAACGAAGAACCATCTTAGGGAAGATGAAATCCATCCAAGGTGCAGTAAAGCTTGTGATTCCTAAAAATACGATAATTGGTTTTGCAATTGGCAATGCAATCTTATAGAAGATTCTAAAGTGACTTGCTCCATCAATTCTTGCTGCTTCATCAAGACTCTTTGGAAGAGTATCCATATAACTCTTTACTAACCAAGTGTTGTAAGGAATATTTCCTGCTACATAAACAAGTACAAGTCCCCAAAGCGTATCTAATCCACCAATACGAAGAAGGATTACATAAATTGCTACCATACCTACGAAAGAAGGGAATATTTGAAGAATTAATAATGCCATCATCATTCCTTTTTTCAAACGGAATTTAAATCTTGAGAATACATATGCACTTAATGCACATACGAAAATTGTTAATAACGTTGTTGCTATCGCTACAAATAATGTGTTCTTAAACCAAAGTATATAGTCGGTCTTCTTAAATAAGTAATCAAAATTAGAAAGAGAGAATCCATCACCAAAAGGTACAATACTCAATGCTGCAATATTTTGTTGCGATGAAAATGCTGCACTTACTACATATACTAATGGATATAATACAAACAAACTTGTACCGATTAAAAAGATCCAAATAATAAGTTTATTAATAAAACGTGCTGTTTTTCCCATAATTATACCTCTCCTTCCTTAAATGATTTTGTATTCTTAAAGCTCCAAATTGCCATTGGCGCAAGTACAATAAAGATTACAACTGCTAACACAGATGCATAATTGTACTTCATAAGATTTACGGTCAACTGATAAATCCATGTAACTAAGATATCTGTACCACCTGCTGAAGTCAATGTACTATCTGCAACTTTTGGAAGACCTCCTGTTAAGAAGTAAATTGCTCCAAAGTTATTGATGTTATGTGTTAATGACATAATGATAAGTGGTGTTGTTTGGAATAATACTAATGGTAATGTTATCTTTCTAAACATATAGAATTTGTTCGCACCATCAATTCTTGCTGCTTCATAGATATCTGGTGAAATCGCTGTCATATTACCCATAATTAGCAACATGAAGTATGAGAAACCTGCCCATAAGTTAATCAATACACAGATCACTCTACATAGCCACACATCACTTAGCCAAGGAATTGTGTTTTCTATTAAACCTAGTTCCAATAATGTACGATTTACAATACCAAACGAACCATTTAATAAGTTCTTCCATACAAGCATACTTACTACAGATGGAATTGCATATGGTAAGATAAAGATAGAACGAAATACTGGCTTAATCTTAATCTTTGATTCATGTAATACAACCGCCATAATAAGTCCGCCTGCATAACATGTAATAGTCGCTAAGATACCCCAAATAACAGTCCATATTGCAACACGTCCAAAGGCACTTGTCCACGTTGACTCTCCACCAAACATGGTAACAAAGTTATCAAGTCCAACCCAATCCACTGTGTTATTCGGTGGTATATGATCTGGTGCTGAATAGTTCGTGAATGCTACCGCTGCTGAAAATACAAGGGGTACTACTACAAAAAACAAAACTAAGATTACAGCTGGTGATAATGCAAGTAAAGGGAATGATTTTCCTTTTACAGATTTCATTGCACTCTTGTTATCTTTTAATGTACCTGTAATACAAAATTCTTTATACTCTTCCATTGCGCTTCTCACAGATACAATGTATATAGCAACAAAAATTGCAATTACTGCTAAAATCATAATACCGTCAATTAACATGAAGATGGAATTACTACGTTGTTTTACTGGTAAGTCTGGTTGCGCAAAACCAAGTGTTATTAAATTGTATATTTTGCTAGCAAAAAATGGGATTAATATAATTCCAACAATCTCTACTAAACTAAAAAGCAGTCCTTTTATATATTGTTTAAAGTATAGAATGTGACTAAGCCCCATAAAGATTATTGATGTAATCAAAACTCTTGTTTTTGATGTGCCATCTGGCTTTAACGTGGTATTCATTAGAATCTCCTCCATTATTGACTTACTAGAGCGTGTCTGAAAAATGATTGCACTGGATTGTGCCAAGCAGGGCAATGATTTTTCAGACACACCCTTGGTTTACTTGCTGTTTAAATATGGGTCGTTCCTTATTCAGTAAACGACCCACAAGTTACAAAATCTATTTCGCTAAAATTGCTGTGTTACAAGCTTCTAATTCTGTTTTAACATCTGCACCATCCCAAATATTTGAACATGTACTCTTCATTGGTTCCCAGAAGTTATCGATCTCTGGAATTGAAGGCATTGGATATGCATACTCTAATTGTTTTTGGAATCCAGTGATGTATTCACTTTCTACTGTGATTGGTGTAGAAGGAATTGCACCTGTTAATTCATAACGTAATTGTTGCATCTCATCAGAGATTAAGAACTTAGCAAATGCATGTGCTTCTGCTGGGTAATCTGTATATGCTGATACTTGCATTGTACGTGCACCAGAGAAAGAAGCTGCTGGATGATCATCACCTGGTAATGCTGGTAAAGAAGTAACACCAAGGTTCATTCCTGCTGCTAAACATGAAGCTACATTCCAAGGTCCTGTAATATACATAGCTGCATTACCACTTGTAAATGCTGCTAAACAGATTGAGTTATCAGAAACGTCTGCTGCTGGTACATTAAGGTATTGTTTAAATGATTGGAAGTAAGTCATACCTTCTACTGCTGCATCAGAGTTCATAAAACTGTTTGAATTATCTGTTCCTGATTCACCGAATAATTTGTTTCCTGCTTTACCAGTGAAGATTGGTGAGTAATAAGCATCTGCTACATTCCAGATGATTCCGTATTTTCCTGCTGCATTAAATCCTTCACAGAATTTTTCTACTTCTTCCCATGTAGTTGGTACACTACCTTCTGGAATTAAATCTTTGTTGTAGAATAATGCATAAGTTTCATCTGCTACTGGGTAACCGTAGTATTTTCCATTGTAATTTACTGCACTTTCACAAGAAGCTGCTACTTTACCAACAACATCTGCTTCGTTATCTACTGGTAAGATATGTCCACCAGATACTAAACCACCAATTGTATTACTTGGTGTAGCGAAAACGTCAGCTCCAACTCCTGCTGGTCCGTCAAGAGCGATTTGTGTATTCGCATCACCAACTTCAACGTTTTCATATTCGATTGTAATGTTAGGGTATTTTACTGTAAATGCTGCTCCAGCTAATTTAATGAATTCTTCTGTTTCTCCTGAAGATTCCCATACCTTTAATGTTATAGTGTCTTTTGTCAACTCTTCACTACCTGTTGTATCATCTGTTTTTGTTGTATCATCTGTCTTTGCTGTATCTTCTGTTTTTGTTGTGTCTGGTGTTGAGGTATTGTTTTTGTTTCCTCCCTTGTCACTTCCACAACCAGTTAATAATGATGCTACCATTGTTGTAACTAATAATGCTGATACTATTCCTCTTTTTTTCATAAAGCACCTTCTCCTTTCGACATTTAAGATTTGCATTTTATACAAATCTCTAGTTAAAACATATTGTTTTAACTGTCCTCCTTTTTAAGTAACCTTTAAAAAATAAACCTCTTCTATTTACTGCCTCTATATAAGCTACTGCTTTGTTGAAGCCTTAAATATAATATCGTAACCCAGCAATGTCTTTCTCGACACTTCTATTCCTGATAATGCATCAATTAGCAACTTACATGCCGCATTTCCTAGTGCCTTTACATCAAACTCTAATGCTGTAATTGGTGGGTTGTGACTAGCTAAAAACAAGCTGTCATAAAGTGACGCTACTCTTATATCTCTTGGAATCTTTACATGTTCCGCTGCAAGCTTTAATAACACTTGACTACAAATTTTATCATCCATGCATATAATACAATCTACTCTCTTATGCAGGATATCATCTACTGCTTGTTCTACCATCAAACGCGTGTTGCAATCCAAATAGATGCAATCACTTCTTGGTGTTATCTGATTTAATTCACAACCTCCTAAGAACCCTTCATAACGCATTCGGCTTACTATATGATTTGAATTGTTGCCGATAAATGATAACTGTCTCATCTTCTGCATGATTAACATAGAAGTCATCTCTCTACATGCTTCGACATGATTATTATCTACTTGTATCACTCCACTACTTTCTGATGTACCAACTACTACAAAAGGTACATGATGTTCGCTTAGATATCTAACCTGTGCATCATGAATCCATGTTCTAGTTAATATGAAACCATCTACTTTCTGATTCTCTACTAATCTTACTAGCTTTGTAATATCATTTGCCCCTACCGTAGAAACAACAACATCGTATTCATAACTCGTTGCCATCTCGATAATTCCTAAAAGACAAACTTGAAAAAATGGTATCTCATTTAAATCTGAATCATCTGGTAAAACAACACCTATATTATAGGTTTTTGATTCCGCCAGACCTCTTGCTATCATGTTAGGCTTGTACCCACATTCCTCACAAAAGTTCAATACTCGTTTTCGTGTAGTTGCGCTAATTCTACCTTTTCCAGAAATAGCTCGTGAAATTGTTGTCTTAGATACTCCAAGTTCTCTCGCAATATCATCAATTGTAATCTTGCTGTTATCCTCCTTGCTCCAATTTCTCTCATTCATATTAACACCTCTTCTGCGTTCTGCGCAATCGGTTGTTTCATACTCCTATAGTACCACTAACTACTTTTTTAGTCAATCCATTAATTATTATTCTTTTTAATATTATTTTTTGTGCAAATAACCGAAAAATCACGCAAATCATGCGCAACTATGCGCAACATCGATTTCAGAATATTTTTTTACTCATTAAACTAATGATAAGGTGCGCAAATAGATTTCAATATTTATGTTTTATATGATGATTTTGCGCATTTTGCGCCATAATTGGTAAATTTTATTGTTTTAACATGCAAAAAGCACTCTACAGAAGATTGATTTTCTTCTTATAGAATGCTCTTTTTTTTATGGTCTATTCTTTAGTTTGCATATCCCTTGGGTACAATTAGAACTTGAATCTTTATAAATGGCTTAAAACTGTTGAGTTATTGTATTTATTTTATGGTTTTATAGCGATTCTAAATGGTTATTGATTTTTCTAGTACCAAATTAGTACCAGTAAGTATGTAGGGAAAACTACTATTTAAGATACTTTTCCTAGACTATAACCTTTTGAAAGTATTAATTATTCCACTCATCTAAATCCGCAAGGAACTTTGTAAGTTTATACTCTGCTTCCTCAATAGAATTAAATAAATCTTGATTGATACCACTACCTATACGGCTACTAAATCCCCATGCACTACATTCCAGTATTCCATTCTGGTACGCACTATGTACTTGTGATATATCTGATATATCATTCTTTTGCTTACTAAAATAATCATGCTCTTTTTTAATAATCTTCTTTAACTCTGCATATTCTTGCTTAATCCATTCTGTATCAGCCAACTCACTCCCACCACTAATAAACTCGGAAATTGATTTTTCAAGTGATTTCATTCTACTTTCATATGTCTTTGCCCTTTCAATAATCTGACAAGCGTTTAATTGCTTTAAATCCTCCATAACGTATTACCTCCCTAGTATACAGATAATTGATTCCAAGTTTTTATATCTGTTCTGATTATTCATTTCTCGCATTTTTGAATAGTCTCTAATGTTAATTGCTCAAAAAGTGGTACTTTAACAAAATCGTCTTGCACCTCAATCCCTGCCTGCAGAAAGATATGTTTTAGCACTTTTGCAATTTCATAAGGGGATGCACCCTCGGCTCTCATTGTTCGTTCAACTAATCTTGCAATACTAGCAGCCCCCATTAACCTACCTGCGGGAATGGGATACTTGCATGTATTGCTATCCTCCAGTTTTTCTTTTGGATTAGTACCTGCTATCATGTCAACGCTTTCACCATTCCACTCTAAAGATATTTCATTTTTGACATTTACATTTTTCATGTAAGTCTCCTTTCAATTTTGTGTTCTTGAAAGAAGTTCCTAACCATGATAAAATATGCATAGAAGGAAACTTCTCTAACTAATAACGGATTGCTTGGCTTTGGACGGTTTAGCACTCCGTTATTTCTTTTTCTACCTCGTTGATTCATAATTTAGAGGTAATTTTATTTACAATAATAATTGTTGCTTAATCCCCCTAGTCGTGTCAAGCAATATTACAAACTTTTTTATTTTCTTGTCAATCACCTTCATCTATCATTTTTTGTACAAAGCACTTTGTTAAACTTAAATTAGCACAGAAAAATCATATTGTAAATACCACCAAACCATCATGCAATTACACCTTGCTTACTTAAATTATTATTTAGGTTATATACAGGAATAGGGTGCATCACTTTCATTCCTTTTCTTTCAAAAACACCATATAAAACAAGATTTAGAATAGTGATTCACTAAATATTTATTTAGTTAAGTAAAATATCTAATTATTAAATTTCTATAAACTCAATAGTTTACTTAAAATGCACAAAATACTAATGCTATTGTAATATTGCTGATATTCTATCCAAAACTCCTTTCATATTTCAGCTTCTCTTTAATTGTGAGAACATAATTTCATGAAATCAAATTCTAGAAGAATATTTTTTATTTTCTTGTATTTTCCTAAATATTTTATCTCCTCCTTGTTAAAAGCTCTAGCTACGCCATTATTTGGTTGATAACTCTCTTTTTTCTATCAGATCTAATATTATTGTTTTCCAACCAATCCTTTAGAAATGTTACCATATCATCATTTAGAATTCTCACAAAACATTTTGATATAAGCACCTTAATCACCTCCATCTTTGGCTACTCTAATGATACACATCACAAGATAGCTTTCCAAACTTAAAACCTTGAACTTTTGTCAGATCCTTGCCCTTTCCTCTCCTTTCTTTTACTTTGTATCACCCATAATACACTTAGTAATTAATGAATACCATTGTTTATAGTCTTCTAAATTTACTACTTTGTTGACTTTTGACAACTATTTTATTGACATGCTAATTTAGCTTAGGTTATTAATATATTTTGACTTTGATTAGTACTAGGATACAGACGCTTTTTTTCTATTGTTTTCAAAATATATATGTTATAATCTTTTGGGAAGACTGTGAAAATATCAAGACAATTCGAAAGGAGTCCTGCCCATGCCATTACCAAACAAAACACTCTGCACAATAGATGATATCTACGCTTTGCCTGAAGGCGAAAGAGCTGAATTGATTGACGGTCAAATCTATGCCATGTCACCACCTAGTTACATTCATCAACAATTAGTAATGCAAATCAGCAAAACCATAGCAAACTATATTGATAGTAATAAAAGCCCTTGTATCATTCTACCTGCTCCATTTGCGGTGTTCTTGAACGAAGATACAAAAACTTACGTTGAGCCAGATATATCTGTTATATGCGACAAAAACAAGCTTGATGATAGATGCTGCAACGGTGCACCCGATTGGATTATTGAGATTGTTTCACCTAGTAGCATACGAATGGATTATTACACAAAACTATTCAAATACCATACTACAGGAGTAAAGGAATACTGGGTTGTTGACCCACTTAAAGAACTGGTCATTGTATATGACTTTGCTGGTGATGGAGAGAATACAGGTTCTTATTTATTCACTGACACAATAAAGGTCAGTATCTATAAAAATCTGCATATAACAATTTCAGAATTAATTAAGTAAAAACAGCAACAACTAATACAAGAAG
>NZ_JAVBNS010000084.1:0-20987 GCF_031551385.1 Anaerosporobacter sp. | reverse complement strand
CTGTTGAAAAAACACCTCCCCCATTCGATATATTCGTAGTATTGTTTTCAATTGTTCCCCCGCTCATTATAAACGTACCACCATCTGAAGAGACACCTCCCCCACTTGATGACAGCGACGAATTGGCATTATTCTTAATCGTTCCTCCGTTCATTATGAATGTTCCATTGCTGCCTATGTAAATACCTCCGCCTCCATTATGAGAGGTATTATCTTCAATAGAACCCCCCCTCATTGTAAGTTTTCCTCCAGATGCTATCGTGACTCCTCCTCCAGAATTTCCAGGTTTACAATTTTTAATTATCGTTCCCTCTTCAATCGTTACATCTCCCATAATAGTAAGTCCTTTTCCTGATGCTTCTCCAACACCTTGGTTTCCATCTAAGATGATGTCTTGAAAAACCACCTTTGCACCTGCAAGTATCTTAATAATAGCGCTGTTACCTGCCGCCTTTGTTTGTTTAATTGCACATTTTAAACCATCTTCACTTTTAATTGTAAGTGTCTTGCCTTTGCTGTTAGCATTGACCAAAAGTCCATAGGTATCTGTAAGTTCTTCTATATCAATTGAGTCATGAAGCTCAATTATAACATCAACATTACTACTTGCATAATTAGCAATCTCCGTTTTAAGCGCTTCAAAAGTACTTACTTTTTTTATCGTTTCCCCCTCTGCCTTTGCTATTGTCGGTAACGTCACCATTGGTAGTAAGGTCACCACTAGTATCACCGCTAGTAAAATACTAAATATTCTTTTTGATTTTTTTGTTTTTTGCATATGTTCTTCCTCCTTTGAATTTCCTTAAATATTTTTATTTAATTCCAACCGCACAAATCTCACACAATACAATACCGCAAATGCTCCATATCCTCCCCCTTCTCCTACTGATTTCGCACTTTGGAAATCGAACAATATCTCTATGCCTATACTCTCATATATACTATTATAACAACCCCATGACAAACTGAGGACAAATCGAAAGCCCGATTTTATTCATAAATCGGGCTTTTTTTTAATAATTTTTATATTTTTTTTGCTATCTTAAATTTTCCACTCTAAAACCTGCTAAATCAATATAATAAATCTCCAATTATGACTGTATTATTTTTTATTAAATTGAACTAAAATCTGATTAGGTTGTAACTTGAAGAACATAGTCTTGAATCGTTACATGAAACTAAACTAGGAGGTATTACTTATGTCATCCAAAAATCTAAAGGCTGCTGCAGTATTCAGCAATCATATGGTTTTGCAACGAGAAAAAAACATCTGTATATGGGGAACTTACACATCAGAATCAACTAGCAATACAATTACTATAGAGCTTGCAACAAGTAAAGCAAAAGCAACTATCAAAGATGGTACATGGTCTGCTGAACTTCCACCAATGCAAGCTGGTGGCCCATACACAATGACTATCACCGATGGTACAGAAACAATTACTTATCATGATATTATGATTGGCGAAGTCTGGTTAGCTGGTGGACAATCTAATATGGAATTGAAGCTTCAAGATAGCAAAAACGGTAAAGATGTTGTCGCATCTGTTGACCCAGCTTTAGCAAGTAAAATCCGATTCTATAATGTCCCTCAGCAAAGCTACTTCTCGGACGATTACTATAATATAGAAGAAGCAACTTCTTGGGAACTATGTACACCAGAAACATGTGGAACTTGGTCTGCTGTTGCATATTACTTTGAGAAAAATCTTGCCACAACATTAGATGTAACTGTCGGTATCATTGGATGTAACTGGGGTGGTACATCTGCTTCTGTATGGACAAGCAAAGAATATTTAGAAAGAGATATCGACGCTAAAACGTATCTTGATGAATATGAACAAGAGTATGCTCAATTCAATAGTTATGAAGACTATTGTGCTGCTGTAGAGGAATATGATGCATGGTATGCTGTTTGGCAAAAGAAAGTAGATGCGTTATATACTGAAAATCCTGATATTCTTTGGTCGAAAGTTCAGGAAATCGCTGGTATGAATCGTTATCCCGGACCAAACGGCCCGAAAGCATTTTTTAGACCATCAGGTCTATATGAAACTATGCTTTCACGCGTTTCACCATATACATTACGTGGTTTTATCTACTATCAAGGGGAACAAGATGATTGCAAACCCACAATCTACGGTAAGATGCTTCGTATGCTAATTTCTCAATGGAGAAATGATTGGCATGATGACACTCTACCTTTCCTTCTTGTTCAACTTCCAATGTTTATTAATAGAGAGGAAGAAGATAGAAAACATTGGCCACAAATCCGCGAACAGCAGATGATTACCCATCAAACTGTTAAAAATACAGGAATCGCTGTTATCCTTGACCTTGGTGAATTCAATAATATTCACCCACTTGAAAAAGAAGAGGTTGGAAGACGTCTTGCTCTTCAAGCCTTCTATCATGTATACGGTATGGAGGTGTCTTCTTACGGACCAATTTATAAAAACCGTGTTATTCATGATAATACCATCGAACTATATTTTGAACACGCTAATGATGGATTCTTAGTAAAAGGAGATTCTATTATTGGGTTTGAAATTGCTAACGAGAACAAAGAGTTTGTCCCTGCAATCGCCACAATTGAAGGGAATCGTATCTTTGTTACCTCAGAGCAAGTTGCAGAACCAAAGTATGTTCGCTACAACTGGACAAACTACGGCCCTGTTACCCTATTCGGTAAAAACGGAATCCCAATGTCAACGTTCCGTACTGACCGAAACGCTTAATTGTCCCCCTCTCGTTCCCTTTATATATAATTTTTTATTCTATAATTAATTGAAAAGAAGTCGTTATGCCAAGAATGAACTTAGGCTTAACGACTTCTTTTTATTATGGATGTTAATTTAGATATCAACGATTATAAATATGATTAATAATAAATACTAGGTGATGTTTATTCAACACCTCAACCAACAAACAAATAAACAGCAAAGATAATATCCGCTAATGCAAGAAACACAAAACCTCGTAACTTATACATTCGCATATGAAAATCCGTTGGCGTTAAGTTATCATATGCAATAAAGGAAAGACTATGTTCGATATCCCACATAAAATCCGGATTAATCGCTTGCAAAACAGATATCACTATTAAGACTACAAATACTAATAGAAAAAACTCAAATCTACCTTGTACAATAATCGTAACAAACAAGCCTAAGCCTATTAATGTAAGAAGTGCACATATTGTAAGTTCTATTGTTCTTTTTCTACTCTGCTTCTTTACAATAACTTCTCTCTGCTCGTCTTCCTTTTGAATATAGCTTTTCTTCTCTTCCATAGACATCTCATGTAGTTTACCTCCACACGATAAGCAAACATTTCCACTAGAAGTTGTAACTTCTCCACATTCTCTACATCTCTTCATACACAGCAACCTCCTTCTCTAAATTTCATAATCAATAATACATTTGATTTGTGTACATACTTATAACATATATCATTCTTAATCACTGTCTTACATCGCCATTTCTTATCTATAGTATATGTCCCCATCCTATTAGAATCAATCATATTCGCATTAGAATTTCATTATACTTACTATAAACGATGCGCTTATACTAAAATTCAAAGCAATGGAATCTAGCTCATTTAAAATTTTGTAAATTCCCTATTGCGTTTTTAAATTATAGGTGTTATATTAGTTATAGAACAAACAAGGAATTATCCTTTGTAATAAAAAAAGGAGGAATCATTATGAATATAAACAAATTTACTCAAAAATCAGTAGAAGCAGTTCAAAACTGCGAAAAACTCGCTTATGAATATGGACATCAAGAAATTGATCAAGAACATTTTCTATATAGTTTAATTACCATCGAAGACAGTTTAATAAGAAAACTACTCGAAAAGATGGATATCAACACCGATGTTTTTCAAGCAGGGGTTAGAGGACTTCTTGAGAAAAGACCAAAAGTCAGCGGAGACATTAAAGTCTATATCAGCAATGGATTAAACAAAGTATTAATCTATGCGGAGAATGAAGCAAAAGCTATGGGTGACGAATATGTTTCCGTGGAGCATCTGTTTCTTAGTTTATTAAAGCAACCAAATCGCGAGATTAAAGGTCTATTTAGTGATTTTCGTATTACACACGAGGACTTTCTTCAAGCACTCGCAACTGTACGTGGTAATACAAGAGTTACAAGCGATACACCAGAGGATACCTATGACACACTTAACAAATATGGCTATGACCTAGTAGAACGTGCCAGAGAGCAAAAATTAGACCCTGTAATCGGTCGTGACACAGAAATTCGTAATGTCATTCGTATCTTATCACGTAAATCAAAAAACAACCCTGTATTAATTGGTGAACCTGGTGTTGGTAAAACAGCCGTTGTTGAAGGATTAGCAACACGTATTGTACGAGGCGATGTCCCTCAATCATTGAAGAACAAACGCCTATTTGCACTTGATATGGGCTCTTTAGTCGCAGGTGCAAAATACCGTGGTGAGTTTGAAGAACGTTTGAAAGCTGTTCTTGAAGAGGTTAAGAATAGCGATGGACAGATTATTCTATTCATTGATGAACTTCATACTATTGTTGGAGCTGGTAAAACAGAAGGTTCTATGGATGCTGGCAATATGTTGAAGCCTATGCTTGCAAGGGGTGAGCTCCATTGTATCGGTGCTACCACTCTTAACGAATATCGTATGTATATTGAAAAAGATGCGGCACTTGAACGACGTTTCCAACCTGTTATGGTAGAAGAGCCAACTGTAGAAGATACCATCTCTATATTAAGAGGTTTAAAAGAACGCTATGAAGTATTTCATGGTGTTAAAATCACAGATGCGGCACTCGTATCTGCTGCCACATTAGCAGATCGTTATATTACTGACCGTTTCTTACCTGATAAGGCAATTGACCTTGTCGATGAGGCTTGTGCTTTAATAAAAACTGAGCTTGACTCTCTTCCAACAGAACTTGATGATATTCAAAGACGTATTATGCAAATGGAAATCGAGGAAGCAGCACTAAAAAAGGAAACAGACAGACTAAGTATGGAACGTCTTGATACTTTACAGAAAGATTTAGCTGAATTACGTGAAACATTTGCTAACCAGAAGGCAGTCTGGGATAATGAAAAAGCTTCTGTTGAGAAAGTTCAGAAAGTAAAAGAAGAATTAGAATCCTTAAAGAATGAAATTGAAATCGCCAAGCGTAACTATGATTTAAATCGTGCTGCTGAACTTCAATACGGCAGACTTCCTGCACTTGAGAAACAACTAGAGGAAGAAGAAAACCGAGTAAAATCACAAGAGCACACTCTTATCCATGAAAATGTATCCGATGAAGAGATTTCACGTATTGTTTCCAGATGGACAGGAATTCCTGTTTCCAAACTTACGGAAAGTGAACGTAATAAAACACTTCATCTTGATGAAGAACTTCATAAAAGAGTCGTTGGGCAAGACGAAGGTGTTACAAAGGTTACAGAAGCCATCTTACGTTCTAAAGCTGGAATTAAAGACCCTGCTAAACCAATTGGCTCATTCCTGTTTCTTGGACCTACTGGTGTTGGTAAAACAGAACTTGCAAAAGCCCTCGCTGCTTCTCTATTCGATAATGAGCAGAACATGGTTCGTATTGATATGAGTGAGTACATGGAGAAATACTCTGTATCTCGATTAATTGGAGCACCTCCTGGATATGTTGGATATGACGAAGGTGGCCAATTAACGGAAGCTGTTCGACGTAAACCTTACTCTGTTGTTTTATTTGATGAAATTGAAAAGGCTCATCCAGATGTATTTAACGTGTTATTGCAAGTACTAGATGATGGTAGAATTACTGATTCACAAGGTCGTACTGTAGATTTCAAGAATACAATTATTATCTTAACATCGAATATCGGTTCTAGCTATCTGTTAGAAGGTATTGATGCAAACGGTGATATTAACCCACAAAATGCAGCTATGGTTATGGAAGAGTTACGAGCACATTTCCGCCCAGAATTCCTTAATCGACTTGATGAAACAATTATGTTTAAGCCACTTACGAAAAGTAACATTCGTAATATTATTGACTTATTAATCAAAGACCTTAATAAGCGTCTTGAAGATAAAGAACTTCATCTTGAGCTAACAGAAGCTGCTATTAACTTCATAACAGAAGAGGCTTATGACCCTCTATATGGTGCTAGACCATTAAAACGTTACCTACAAAAATATGTTGAAACCCTTACTGCTAAATTAATTCTTAGTGATGCTGTTCATCAAACAGATACGATTATTATTGATGTTGGGGACGGTGAACTAACGGCTCGAAGAAAATGTTAAGCCGCTACACCTCAGTAGCAACGCGTTTTATTAAATTCTAGGAGATACATTCCTTACAATTCAAAAGACAGATTAGAAATCCTTATACATACTGGATTTCTAATCTGTCTTTTTGGTTAAACCGTATTCCTTCTCTAAGGTGTGTCGGAAGATGCATCGCACTGTCTTACACCTTGGTTTCCCATATATTCTTCATAGGTTCGTTGTAACTCCACGTAGACATCACGTCCTGTTTTTCCCTCAACACTATCGACACGTAGTAAAACAGGCGGAAATTTGTTTGCCAAGTTACTTTGTATCGCTTTTTGCTTAACTTGCGGAAGCGTCTCTAATAATGCATTCACATCTGTCAGATAGATTCCAATTGATTCTTTCCCTAACGTCTTCCCCATTACGATTTCCTGAATATCCTCATAAGCAATAAATCCTACCGAGGTGGACGTTGATGTATCTTCTATACCATTTTCCTGAATAACAAACAAGGGTTTTCTCTTTATAACTCTTCCAAACTGGACAAGCGTACATAATCCAAAAAAGAAACTGCCTACCCCTCCCATAATATCGAATAACGTATTCTCATCTACAATTCCCATATATAATAGAATGCCTGATGCCACTGTCATAAAACATGCTTGTCCAAGCAGTTTATGTGCCTGCTTTTTGTTTTCATATATAGTAAGACGATTCATCTCTTCACCTGCGCTTCCTAGTTCTTCTACCAACTGACTATTGTTGTACATTTCATTATTTTATCACATAAATGCCACATTTCATAGATATAGTTAATATGTAATATTATACCAAGGTAAATATTAGTTGCTGTTTACACCAATCTTTACAGTAACAGACTCCTTCCATTTTATGCACAACCTAATAATTTGGACAAAAATGTCGATAATTACTATAGCAAACAACAATACAAACAACAAAGAAAGGACTACTATATATGAAACTAAAAAAACTATGCAGGAGTACATTGCTCTGCCTTAGTCTAATCGCAAGTGCAATCCCTTATACTAACTTCTCTGTTTCACATGCTCAAATGACAGAAAACACTTCCTCTACTGAGGACACTTCAACTGATACCAACGAGTATGTCAATCGAGAAATCATCGTAACATACAAGGAATCCGTTTCCTCTGAGCAAACATATCATGCACTATCAAACGACAAGTCAGCTAGAATTGAAGAAATTGAGGAAAATCAATATCTTGTAACTGCCAAGGATGATGCTACATTGAAAAAGAAACTGGAGGAATACATTTCTGATCCGAATGTAGAAGCAATTCAGCCAAACTATACCTATTACCCACTTGGACAGACAGATGAACCCGACTACAATAAGCAATGGTGGTTACATAATGATGGAACGTTTACATATAACTCCTACTTTGACTATCCCATTGATACTACAAGTCTCAAATACTCTAATTTTGCTAAATATGACGTTACTGCTACGCAAGGCATCGACATCAATGTTGAGTCTGCATGGCCGTTATTATCAAATGGTCGTCCTGTAATAATCGCACTTATTGATTCAGGTGTTGAACTTACGCACCCTGATTTAAAAGATGCATTTTATACAAACACAGCAGAAATCCCTGGAGATGGCATTGATAATGATAAAAATGGTTATATCGACGATGTAAACGGCTGGAATTTTGTCGAGGGAAACAATGATGTAACAGACTATGAAAGTCTGAGAACAGAGAATGATCATGGTACACATTGTGCTGGAATTATTGGTGCGGGGGTAAATAATACTGGTATCGCTGGAGTCGCTTCTAACACAAACATTAAAATCCTACCTGTTAAAGTATTAGGTGGAAAAAATGGTGGTGGTTCAACGCTTAGTATCATTGCTGCTATCCGATATGCCGAATCCATGGGTGCACAGATTTGTAATTTAAGTCTTGGCTATCAAGCTTCGCAAAATGAAACTTTTGCCGATTCCCTTTTAAAAGATACGATATCGAATTCCAAGATGACTTTTGTTATCTCCGCCGGTAATGGCGACAAGAATTACCATGCACTTGATAATGACATTACGCCTACCTACCCAGCTTCCTACGATTGCGATAATATTATATCTGTGGCAAACCTTACTTGTGCAGGAACATTGAATTCCTCTTCCAATTATGGTACGAAAACCGTAGATATTGCAGCTCCTGGTACTTGTATCTATAGCACAGTAACAAACAACGACTACGAATATTACTCAGGAACTTCCATGAGTGCCCCTATGGTGTCCGCTGCCCTTGCTGAGGTCTACTCTTATCACACCGATCTTTCTATGTTGCAAGCCTCAAAAGTGTTACTTGCTACAGCAAGACCATTATCTTCCTTGAGTAACAAAGTATCTACAGGTGGTATGGTAGACGTGTATAGCGCATTAACTTGTGACCCAAGTACAATACTGACAGATACTACTGCACCAACTATAAATAGTAAGATAAATGATGATATCTCTAATACTTATAAGAAAAATCTAGTTTTAACAATAAACGATCCTGAATGGCACTTTTCAAAAGCATGTTATGCAGAAGGAGAACACGATATTTCCTACTTTGCATTTGGTACAAAGGGTACAAAATTAACTCTTTCGAATGGAAAGGCAACCATTTCAAAGATTGCATCAAGTACTACCTATACGATTTATGCAAGAGATAGCTTTGGCAATGAATCCGTACTCATTGTTCCTGTAGCCGTTACAGTTCCAAAAAAAGTTACACTCTCAAGCACGAGTAAAACACTTAAAGTAGGTAAAACATTTACACTAAAAGCTAGTGCTAATGTAAAATGCTCTATCAAATTTACCACTTCCAATTCATCTATCGCCAAAGTTAATTCCAAAGGTGTTGTAACAGCTAAAAAGAAAGGTACTTGTAAGATAACAGCTACTACCGAAAATGGCATTAAATCAACCTGTAAAGTTACGGTAAAGAAATAAATCTATAAATAATTACATACGCACGATATTAACCGAATCTACTTATATTTTGAACAAATTATTATTATATAAGTAAGATTCGGTTTTCAATTGTTTACAAATATATTAAAATATGCTATATTAGAGCCACAGTATTTATAGTCCAAAAGTCCTATTTCGCAAATAATTGAGGTGCAATCATGAAGAAAATATCTATCATGTCAATTGCCGTAATTTTTATGACAATGATCTTGATAATTTTTACAACTTTTATTACCGTAGTATATGACCAATCCATTTCAAAGGAGTTAGATAATTATAGCATTAATATAGATCATGATTTTATTCGTGTCGTCTTTATTTTGGAATGTCTAATTTTATTTGTACAGATTTGTTACTATATTATTAATTCACAAATGAATGCTAAACTATTAATCGAAAAAGAAAAGTATACTACTATTTTGAAACACACGCATGGTGTCTTATGGGAATACGATATTAAGACCGATATACTAAAAAAATCAAATAAAGATAATGGTCTTCACTTAGGCTCTGACCATATCACACATTACTTGTCCCAATCCTTCAAAGATGATATTATTCATCCCGATGACAAGAACACATACGAAGAATTCTGTAATCATTTGAAATCAGGCAAAAAGGAAATCCATACTATGTTTCGCTCCCAAGATGTCTCAGGTGAATATGTTTGGTTTGAAATTGTTGGTGTCACATTATATAGAAACAATGTACCTATCACGGTTATTGGCACAACAACTAATATTGACAAACAGCAAAAAGAATATGAACTATTAAAGCAACATGCAGAGGAAGATCCCTTGACTAAGCTCTATAATCGTGCCACTGCAGAAGCTAAGATAAATTCCATTATTGAAAATTCTGATTCTCATCACATTCATGCCTTCTGTATGATTGATATTGATGATTTCAAGTCTCTTAATGATAACTTAGGGCATACATTTGGCGATACCGTTCTAATTGAATTCAGTTCAAAGTTAGATGCCCTTTTAGCCCCTAACGATTTTGCTTTTCGTATTGGTGGAGATGAATTTGCTGTCTTCCTAAATGATATTCCATCCGTAGATTATGCGCAGAATGTATCCAAACAAATCTGCTCTATATTCAATAATTTACTTGTAGAAGAAGAACGATCTTGTGATATCTCTGGTAGCCTTGGAATCTCTCTTTATCCAAATCATGGATCTACTTTTGAAGAACTCTTTGCACTGGCTGATGTTGCCCTATACCATTCCAAAGGGTTAGGCAAAGATTGCTATAGCTTATACTCTAATGTAACAATGGGCTAAACTAGAAAAAGAGCTGTATTCGGTTTGAAATTGAACCGAATACAGCTCTTTTACGAAATCATGCCATAATATCTTTCTTACTATATTGAATATATGCTACCACAACGCCTATGACGCCTAAGATAATACCTATTACTAGATATTGTGTGTCAATCTTACCTGTCGCAAATATTTCTGATGCTTCTGTATAGCTGAATGGCGTAATGTACTTTGCTACTTTTGCATTCTCACTAATATTAGCAACAATATTTAAAAAATAAAACATTGCAGCGATACCTAGCCCAATACCTAAACTACCTTTTCTAATAAATGCTGAAATTCCATAGCAAATCCCCACAATCTCTAACTGCAATATATAGTTTGCCAACTGATACGTCACAAAATCTCCCCATGTAACCTTTTCTCCTAGTATTATGATACCGAGAAAAGTAAACACAAAAAATACAATATTAAATATTGCAAGCTGTGTCGCAATTGCAATTAATTTTTCTGTAATCACGCGTACACGACTGATTGGATGTGCTAGTAGAAATTCTGCTGTTCGATTTCCCTCTTCCTTACTAAGCATATTAACTGCCAATAACGCTGCTAAGAAAGAACCTCCAAGCCCTAATATATTGCCACATTCAATTCCGTAAAAGCCTGTTAATGTCCCCATACTCATCTGATCCATTCCAAAGGCTTTCGTGAAATCCCCCATTGACGCAAACATTTCATCCAACTCTCCCATACTTGTTTTCATCTCAGAAAATAATAGTAGGCAGACAAAACTCAGTAGGCCAACAGCAAGTGTCCATATAATTAACGTTTTACTATTTTGCTTCATTTCATGTTTAAATATAGTCATCAGCGATTCTCCCCATTCTCATAATAATGCATAAACATCTCTTCTAAATCTGGCTCTGTAATTCGGATATCTTCTATTGTTAACTGACTAATAATCTGCATCACTTCATTCATATCACCAGTATATAAAAACTCTATATTTTGCCCATTACAATGTACATCTTTAATTCCTTTTAATAACGGATCTAAAATAGCCCTATCAATGTTTTCCTTACCTATGATATTAATTCTTCTTGCATTCGTCTTTGACAATGCTTCTACCGTATCACTCACAATAATCTTACCTTCTCGTATAATCGCCGCTCTCGTGCAATAATGTTGAATCTCTGAGAGTATATGCGATGATAGGAAAAGTGTAGCTCCTTGTTTATGCTTCTCTTTTAATAATGCAAAAAACTCTTTCTGCATCAGAGGGTCTAAACCACTCGTAGGCTCATCTAATATATATAAGTTAGGATTATGCTGCATCGCACATACGATTGATACCTTCTTACGATTTCCTAATGATAATTCCTCTACTCTCTTCTTCTTATCAAGTTGAAGTCTATCACATAGTATATCTGCTTCCTTGCTACAATCTATCTTTTGTAAATCAGCTGAATACTTAATAAGCTCTCCAACACGCATTCCATTGTAAAACATAGCTTCCGATGGCATATAACCAATTCTACTAAGTATCTTTGTACGGTCTGTTTTCACATCTAAATCAAATATACGTGCTGTTCCTGATGTAGGTGTAATAAGTCCTAACAATGACCGAATTGTTGTACTTTTCCCTGCACCATTCGGCCCAATAAATCCGAATATCTCCCCTTCTTCTACTGTCAGATTTACATCTGTGATTCCCCTTGCTTTTCCGTAGAATTTAGTTAAATTCGTTGTTTCAATACATTTTGCCATGTTGTTCCCCCTTTTGTTTTACTGCCACCACATGAAATTCTCAGTCATGATTGTTTCTTCTTTATTATACCACGGCATTAAAAAAAGCCCTATTCATTTTCTATTAGAAATCTATTAGAAAGGTTAGAGCTTCCCATAAGAGAGGCGACAAGCAGATTTAAACTGGTATTTAAAGTCCCCAAATGAAGCTGTTGCAAAGCAAGTTTAAGTACAATATACAGATATATTTTGTTAATATACCTGTATATTGTAGAAAAATCTTATTTTGCAACAACTCCATTTTTTAGTGTTTTATGCTTTACTTGACAATTTTTATTATTGCCACCACATAAAATCTTCAACAATAATCTCCTCTTCCTCCTGTATTTGCTTTTCTGTAGTTCCCTTTTTTTCCTTTAATTTTCCACCACACTTTTTACATCTTCTTTGCTCGTCTTCATATTCTAATTTACACTTATCACAGTACTTCATTCATGCATTCACCTCACATTTTGCTAAAAATATATATGGATAGTAATGATATTAAAAAAGCCACTGAAAAAGCTACTACCTTTTTCTTAACATTAGAACTCTTCATTGTTATACCTCCTGCTGTAGTATGGCACTATTTGAAAATACATAATTAATATCTTCTTTAACTAAATCATAAAGCTTTGCAGAACAAGTTGCCGTCAAAGAATATACTTTGTTATCCAAATAATATATTTTCTGTACAAACACCATTTCTTCACCATTACACTGTCCCGAATATAACATATAACTTTCTTTATCCTGTACAATTCTTTTTTTCATATTAAATTGATACAAAAATTTTCTTATTTCTTTTTCTGTATTGTATACAATTTGCCTTATATTAATTCCTCGCACATTCGGATAATACATTAAATTAATACTTGGTTTTCCAATAGTCTCATCATTACACAAATTTTGAAAAAAAGCATCTTCCATTATTAAAGCAAATACATATTCACTTTGGTTTAATATTGTTTCTCCCCAACACTCACCATATTCTATTGCTATCCCAATTTCATTATTTTTATATGATTGACTCATTCTTATGCTCCTCTTATAACAATCTTCTCTTTTTTTATTCGTTTTATTGCAAATGCCGATAGAGCAAACAATAAAATTCCTAATGCTACCGATATAACTATGAGATATTTAGGCAAGAAAACTTTAACTAATTGCATAGATATATTCCAGATTCCCAAATAGGATATGATTGGAAATATCATGCTAAAAATATTCATATTCTCGAAATACCAATAACAAATTGAAACTAATGCCAATACTGCATAACATAATATAGGAAGTGTAATAAAGGTAAGTATGCCTGATGTCAAATTAAATGTTATATTTATATTAAAATACAACTTTACAAATATTATATGGCTGAGGATAGTTAACCAACATGTCACTTGAGTAACAATGACCGTTACAAGCATTTTTGCACTCCAAATCTGCATAATATCCATTCCATGAGCAAGCATTACCTGTATTGTTTTATTCTTTCTTTCTTCATATATAAATCTGTTTATCAATGTATGTCCTACAAACATAATGACAATAACAACAAGATAGATAAGCATAGAACCCATTTGAATAGAAATTATATTACTGTCATAATCTTTCATTTGCTTTACTACTTCGTTATCCGTCATAAATTGAATCATATTAGATGTAATTATACTTAAAAATATAATAAATTTCATAGACAAAAGAACTTCCATAAATTCCTTATTCACAAATGCTACAAAACATTTTCTACCCTTCTTCACTTTTTCACCACCTTTAAGTATTTGTTTGTTAAGGAATCTCCCTCTCTCTCTTTAAAAGTCATAATTCCTTCATCAATTATAATTTTGCCTTCACGAATGACAATAATCCTTGTGGCAAGCTCCTCAATATCAGCCATAACATGGGATGTCAGCATAAAACTTGTGCTATATTCCTCTTGATAGTATCGAATTAATTGAATAATTTCTTCTCTGACTTCAATATCTATTCCATCAAATGGTTCATCTAAAAATACCATCTCTGGCTTTACTAGCAAAACTCTAGCTAAGGCTAACTTTCTCTTCATTCCTTTTGAAAAACATTTAACCTTTTTATCTATATCATTTTTTAACTGAAGTAATTCCATCATATTATCTAGTTCCTTCATGTCTATGCTCTTTCCACATGCATTTAAAAAGAATTCAAGGTTCTGCTTTGCTGTTAATCGTTCATACAGACCATTCACATCAAGAACTACCCCTATTCTTGATAGTAGCTTGGAATACTCTTTTGCAACATCACATCCCAAAACATCAACTTTTCCTTTATCAGGAGTCACTAATCCTGTAATAATATTAATCGTTGTTGTCTTTCCCGAACCATTGGGACCTAGATATCCTACGATTTCTCCCTTATCAATAGTAAAATTAACATCACTTACTGCCTGCTGGGAACCATATTGTTTAGTCAAATGTTCCACCTTAACAATATTCATATTCTTCCTCCCTATCTTTTTTCCATTGTCCTGTATGTATATCATAGTCACATACTATCTTTATTGCTTTAGGTTCAGTTTCTAACATTTCCTCTACTAAATAACAATCCGCACATGCAAATCTATTCTCACATGTTCCACAAACAGGCATCTTATTCTTACTATATCTCCAGTATCTTTCTTGAAGATTATCCTCCAATATCTTTCTTATCCCATCTTTTATGTGTCCTAATATCTTCCTACTATAAATACAAGGTTTGATATTACCCATACAATCAATCGCTAGCTTTCCATTCAAACATGTATTCATATTTCCTCTAAAAAAGAATGTCTCCATTGATACATTTTCAATTCTTCTTTCATCATGAAACTGCGATCTAATTTTTATATTTTTATTTTCTATAATCTCTGTAAATGAAATTTTATATGGTCTATGTTTAGAAAAGATTCCCTTTAGAACTTCACATTCTAACTCTCCATCTGATAATAAAATAATATTAAGAGCATAGTTTATTCCTTTTTGCTCCATTATATCCAAACAATCATATATATCGTTTCTTTTATTAAAATCTAATATGTCTGTTTCAATAATACTAATAACCAAATTAATATTGTTTTCTTCTATATAATCCAAGTTCTTCTCTGCTATTTCAAAAGCACCTGTAATAACTTCCATTTGAGGTTTCCAGCCATTACTGTAAACACTCATAATATTCTTAATTTCTTCAATAGTTTTATCTATGTTATTAACCCTAAAAGAGATTTCCTCAATGTGTATCTCTATGATATCTTTTAATGCATTTTTTATGTCTTGGCTACTATCATAATCAGATATTTTACTTTGAGATGGAAGTGACGAATTGCAACCTTGGAAAAGCAAATAATAGGGTTCTATCTCCATTTTATCTTTACTTTGAATCTCAAGAGCTAACTGATTTATAACACAAGGATTCTCTATATATCCCCTTAAATCAAAAGGCATATATGGTAAATAAGGCTCATTATACACATCTCCTTCATAAATATTACCCATTGCATTTGTAAGCAAATATTGAATTATTTTCTCAACTATTGTATAACTAAACGTTTCACAAACTACTTCTATTGGATTAGATATTAATTCATTAATAATAGCACTTTCTTCTTCTCCTAACATAATTGTCCTTTTTTCACCCAAAAAGTACAATGTGCTTTTTACCTTACCTTCTGAAATTCGTACATCTGGATAAAACTTAAAATAGCTCATTACTTTTCCTCCTTATGTGTTTTTACACTCGAAAAATAAAACTCTCTGTCAGTGCAATCTCTGCTTCTGCAAATGCGTCTGGATTAGATTCCAGTATAGAATATACTATTTGAAACTTCTTTTTCTGCTCATTTACCCACTTTTCACAAAAGTCTTTTTCTTTTTTAAAACATCCATCTGAATTTGTATATGCATAGCATAAAGGACAATTTCTATAAGCTATACAGTCATTACACTCTGATACAATATCATGATTGTATTGGTTAATCACTTCTGATATTTTTGAATAGTCTAATCCTTCTTCCACATTCCCTAAAGGAAAGCAGTAATTAATTCTTTCACATAAATCTAAAGTCCCATCAACACGAACACTTATCTTCATACCTGGAAGGCAGGTATTTGTATATGGAGTAACACTCGCCTTTTTATCTAAATGTCTAGTTCTTAGTATTACTGGAATTAAGCGCGACTCTATCATCATTTGCGTATAATTATCCATTTTTTCTTTTCTTTGTCTTTTTTCAATATATGTCTCTAATAATTTATTATATTCCTCTTGAAATATCTTGTAATCGGATTCATCAAACCGATCATAATAATTTGTATTTGTTGAGGATACCTCATTGGTAAATAAAATTCTTGGTATCTTTTTTTCATTAAAAAACTTTAGATTATCATTTAAATCTGTTTTTACATCATAAACAGATATTAATCCAATATTTAAATAGTCCTTATGTCTTTCTGAAAAGCTTGACAATCTTTGTATTACCTTTTCATAGGTTCCCTTTTGGCCTGCAAGTACTCTGTTCCTATTATGGTTCTTCTCACTTCCATCCAAACTTACAGCAACATGAAAATTATTTTCTACAATAAAGTCCCCTACTTCCTCCGTCATATGGTAGGCATTAGTTGTCATATTAAAAACGATCGGAACTGGCTTATTTTTATTAATATACTCCGTCAATTTCTTCACCAATTCAAATTCTAACAATGGCTCACCACCATAAAATGTAATTGCCGCTTTCTTATTTGGTATATATTCTTTTATTTTATGCAAATACTCAAAAAAGGTATCAATACCTTTAATTGCCACATCATAATCCATTTGCCTAGATGTTCTATTTCTTGTAAACTCATATTCCTCAGATAAATAACAATATTTACACCTGAAGTTACAATCTTCTGTTACATTTATCACCAGCATAAAAGTTAATCCATTATCAAATTCATGTTTAATCAGTTCTTCATTAGCCAATGGAATACTATCTTTACTCTCTTCTTTAAAAAAGCCGCCTATTTTTTCCCATCTCTGAACAAACTTAACCGTACTACAAACTTGCTCTTCATCATATTTATTCCTAAGCACTTCATACACTTCATCATAACCATAACTATTATTCAATAACTCCAAACATTCTGACATAATTTTATTATCTGGTATAACAACACTTGTATTAACATCAAATATATAATGATTATTATTTCGTGTATCAAATTGTTCAACAAACAAACTCTTCATAAGTTTACACCTCCAATTTACTCCTTCTCTATACAATTCCTAAATTAGAATCCTTCTGATATACAATTAAGGAAATGACTATAATAATCATTTCCTTAATTATACGCTTTGTAATTATATGTATTACAATTATGCGCCTGTAGCGATAGCTGTTCCTGAACCACCAAATGTTCCACCAATAGCACCTAATGCTGTTGCTGTAAATGCAGAAACAGCACAACCAGCTATACAACCACCTGCACATGCAAATGTACAAGCTACTCCTGAACAATCAACTGCCATATTAGTATCCTCCTTTCTCTGGTATGTTATTTTTATTTGAATATATGATTCAAATAAATCCGCTTTATTTAGAATATGCATACAAATTAAAGCCTTAACCTCTTAACTTATATCTCTTCTAATAAGCTTATCCATAATTTAGCATGTTAATTCGCAGTAAGCAACTCGTTTTACACCATCGTCTATATTTTTACATAAATGGTATATTTACATCTTGTTTATCCAAATATTCTTTTTAGCCATTCCCACAAATCAATTGAAGCTATATTCATTAACTTTCCCTCCTATTCTATATGTATTATATTAAAGTACAAATAAAAAAATAGACAAGATTACATGTATGACGTTTTTTTTACATAAACAACACTTTGTAATTTTGCCTATATGGTTTTTTATTTTTATCATGGCTTAATTTTTATCAAAAAAGTTACTATACTGTTACTTTTACTGTATACCAACCATCATCTGAAATATTCTCAATTGTTCCATAGTAATATTCAATAACTTTATTTACATTTTTTATTCCTATTCCATGATTCACCTTATCTTCTTTTGTAGATATAATTTTTTTATTTTTTATTAGTAGATTTTTTTCATCAAATGTATTTTTTATATATATATAAATTCTTTTATCATCTTGTATCACTCGAACTACAATTTTCCTATTCTTCTTATTTTCTATCTTTTCACATGCTTCAATTGCATTCATAAGCAAATTAAAAAAAATTATACACAAATCAAATATATTCCATTTATCTTCAACTGCAAATTGAATTTCACATACTATATCAATTTCCTTCCTTTTTGCTCTTTCAATTAATTCAGAAAGTAACCCATCCATCATAGTATTACCTGTATATTTATATATTGATTCTACTTCAGAATAGTCTCCAATTTTTCTCACATAATTCTCTAATACATTATCTTTGTTCTCCTTTGCATGTGCAAGTAATGCAATTACATGCGCTTTTAAATCATGACGAAATTTTCTAATATTTTCATCTCTTTCTGCAATCATATACATATACTCTTGTTGTATTCTTATTAAACTTGCATACTCCTCCTTTTTTTCTCTTTCTTCCATTTCTTTTCTCAATGTAATGGCATGCCACGCAAACAAAACAAAGAATAATAAGAAAACAGAAAAAATAGCTATAACTAGTACACACACTAAATTAGTAGGAATATATCTGAGTTCTTCATAACATTGGATACAGCCTATTACAAGTGCTAATGCCAGTAATCCCCCTAACAAAAACACATACTGAATACCACCTATTTTAGATTCCCATAAAATCTTGTTTCTTTTCTTTATATAATAGATGGATAATAAAACCATAATGCATGTCATTTCGGACGCTATAATTAAACTGCTTGAAGTTAATAGCTGCATTTGCGTTATTCCAAATAGTGTAGCAATCAAATAAGATCCTACTACATTTATAAGTGAAGTGCCAATATAAATAATTGGAAATATAAATACATTTTTTATTAATATTCTATTAACTAGCAGTAAAGGAATAGAAAAACCAGCAATCAAAGTTACTACATCATAGGCTTTTGAATCTAAATACTCTAGAACAAATATTTGTATTGTAAACAGCAATAGTGCTAAAAGAACATAAGAAAGCTTGTTTTTCTTAAATTCAACATGAAAAACAACATAATATGCTAGCATAAAATTAATAAATTCAATAACTGTATAAATAACAACAAAAATCATGATAACATTCTCCTTTTCATCCTTCTTTTCACAAAATCATGATATGCTATTTTTATTTCATTACGATATTTTCTTCCTACTGGAATTGTTTCATGTACATAGTTTAATAAAATATTGTCTGCAATATAACTAATATATAATAAATTTACCATATAAGAATTATGTACGCGAATAATTGATGTACTTTCTAATCTTTTCTGCCAATTTTTTAAGCGCTCACTTGCTAAAAAATAGTCTTCCTTTGTTTTAACGTATACATAGTGCCCTTCTGCCTTTATGTAAATAATATTTTCTAATGTCTCTCTTCGCTCTCTTTCAAAAACACGGAATATAATTTCAAGATTTTCATTATTTTCTTCCATTACAGTAGATAACCATAATTCCAGTTTATTCTTATCTACTGGCTTTTTACTAAAACCTAATGTCTTTATACCAAATGCATCAAAAACAACTTCGTCATGGTTAGAAACAAAGACAATTTTCCAAACTGTGTCCTTACTTTCAAGATACTTTTTTACTTCTATTCCATTAATTCCTTCCATCTCAATATCTAGGAACAAAAGGTGAATCTCCTCACCTTCATATTCTACTACCTCTTCGCCTGAAGTAAATAATTTATATTCACACTCTATATTTTGCGGTTTAAAAATCGCATTACATTGTTCTTCAATTTGAATTCTATGACTCTTTACATCATCACATATTCCTATACGAATCATTTTATCCCTCCCATACATCTCTTAATCTATATAGGTCTTTAGTTTGACAGTTTTATTATATCATACTATCAATATATAAATTGTTTTTTCGTCTAACTAAAATATCGTTTTTTTTACATTTTTCAACATCAAATATCGTATTAACATATATTTTTATATAACAAAAAAAGCCCCAATCCCTTTAATTATAAAGGATTAGAGCTTCTCATAAGAGAGGCGACAACCAGATTTGAACTGGTGATCAGGGTGTTGCAGACCCATGCCTTACCACTTGGCTATGTCGCCATATTTAATTCTTTTACTTTACTATTATATTACATTAAGATAGATTTTATTCATCAATTTCAATCTAATATAATAAATGACTCCAAGGGGATTTGAACCCCTGTTACCGCCGTGAAAGGGCGGTGTCTTAACCGCTTGACCATGGAGCCGTACTTAATTTTAAACTCCCCGAGCGGGGCTCGAACCTGCAACACCACGGTTAACAGCCGTGTGCTCTACCATTGAGCTATCGAGGAATAATCAACTTCAGTCCACTTTGTGAACTTTCTTTTGATTGAAAGTATATATACCTTCAAAACTACACATTGAATTTAGACATTTCATTTGGTTAAGCCCTCGACCTATTAGTAACAGTCAACTACATGTGTTACCACACTTCCATCTCTGTCCTATCTACCTGATCGTCTTTCAGGGGTCTTACT
>NZ_JAVBNS010000143.1:0-3792 GCF_031551385.1 Anaerosporobacter sp. | reverse complement strand
GTAATTGAAGATAATTTAAGCCCAATGTAGACATAATATCTTCTAATTGTTCTTCTGTAATTCCAAGGCTGTCTTTTACTGTGTTTTTAATTTCTGTATTCAACTGTTCTACTTTATCTGCAATTACATTTTTGCTATTACTTGCATTGTTTGTAGCTTTTGTTGAATCAGACTTTTTCGCATTGCTAGCTACTTTTTTACTAGCATTGTTATCCTTCAAATCATTTGAGTTACTTGATGCAGTTGGTTTTTTTTCTACTGCGTTGCTACCCTTTTCCTGTTTTGATTGTAAATTACTATCCATTACATCTTGGAAATTAGTATTATTTGCCGTATTTGCTCTTGCCCCTGCCTGGTAACTTGCCATTGAGGATATCTGCGACATCACTTCACTTGCTTTCATGTTTGTCCTCCTTTCATTATTATAATTTATATCTAAAACCTATCTTAAGATAGGTTCTAGTATCAATTTAATTGCCTTCAAGCGTTGAAAGTCTCTTAGCTACTTTCGCATTGAATAAAGGATCCATCTCATCCATAATGACAGCACTTTGCGCTGGCTTCATTGCTTTTAATATTTGACATACTAACTTAATATCACCTGTCATCTCTTGCATTGTTTGCGCTGCTACCTTTGGATCCATCTTAGCAAAACGATCCGCTTGCTCTTGTATCAATTCATCTGCCGCAAGTTGTTCTAATACTTGACGATAAATCTCACCTGCATTCGTAGGTTCGATTTCTTCATAAAACTTCTTATATTCTTCAATATCAGGTGCTTGCTCTGCAAACACTACTTCTTCATTGAATTCCTTAAGCTTTCGCTCATATTCTAATTGATTATCTTCAAACACTTGTAGTCTTGCATTTTCCGCTTGTAAACTCAAAATAGTGCTGTCATTCGTAGCATTCGAACCTTGACTGTTTTCTAACTGTCTTTCTAGTTCTTTAATTCTAGCGTTTGCTTTTGCAATATCGTTGTATTCATAATCGTTTTCTTCTGCTACTACATCGTCTGATACATCTGGTAATATTCTATTAATAACAGGTACATCTTTCAGAATCGGACGTAAAACTCCTGATCCAAAACCTCCAACGTCGAACTTTACTAATACAGCAAAAACTGCAAGCCATATTAAGACTATAAGGACAGCTATCAACACTGTAAGGATTCGACTTCCACCTTTTTCTTCATTATCCAGTTCCATCTCATTTTCATTCTTGTTTTTTGCCATACCTAATCTTCCTCACTACTTACCGTATTATTGTTATATTTGAAACTTACTAATTCATCAACTTCCTTTTTTTCAATAGAATTTAGCTCATTTTTAAATTCTTCAAACTCATTCTCTTTTAACTTCTCATGAGTTTTTCGATCAACCATAATTTCGGTTAGTTTTATTCTTGCAGCCTCTAACTCATTCTCTGCACGTTTCACAATAAGCATCTGTATTCTAACTTTATACTTCATTGTTTCAACAGCATCTTCATACCACTTAATGTCTCGTACATTCAGTAACGATTGCATCTGCATCTTTAACTCTTGTTGGTACTTTTGTTTCTTTGTGTTTAGTTCTTCCAATTTTTGTTCTTCTCTTGTTAACTTCTGTCTTGCTAGTGAAAACGCTGTTTTTTGTTGATCTTCTAACTTGTACTTAATATCAAGTATATTCTGCATCGTATATATAAACTTAGCCACGTTATCACCTATTCTTCAAATATATTTCCTAACAAGGAAGTAACCTCATCAAAATCAAATTTTTCATCAACACCTTGCATAAGGAATCCATTTACCTCATCAATTTTATCAATTGCATAGTCTATGTTTTTATTAGATCCAGACTTATAAGCACCTATATTAATTAAATCTTCTGCCTCACTATATGTTGCAAGTACATTCTTTAGCTTTCCGGCATCTACTTTGTGTCCCTTTGTAGCAATAGCACTCATAACACGGGAAATACTCTGTAATACATCAATCGCTGGATAATGATTTTTGTGTCCTAGCTTTCTCGACAATACAATATGCCCATCTAGAATACCTCTGGCTGTATCTGTAATCGGCTCATTAAAATCATCACCATCAACTAAAACTGTATACAATCCTGTAATAGAACCAATCTCTGAGTTACCAGCACGTTCAAGTAATTTTGGCATCTCCGAATATACACTTGGTGGATATCCTCGCGAAACTGGAGGTTCACCAGACGCTAAACCAATCTCTCTTTGAGCCATAGAAAAACGAGTAAGAGAATCCATCATAAGCAAGACATCTTTTCCTTGATCTCTAAAGTACTCTGCAATTGCCGTTGCCGTCTTTGCAGCTTTATTACGAATCAAGGCAGGTTTATCTGAAGTTGCTACAACAATAATTGACCTGCGCATACCTTCTTCACCCAAATCTCGTTCAATAAACTCTCGAACCTCTCTACCACGCTCTCCAATTAATGCGATAACGTTAATATCCGCTTTTGTATTTCTCGCAAACATACCAAGTAATGTACTCTTACCAACACCACTACCAGCAAATATTCCTATTCTTTGCCCTTTACCAACAGTAAGTAATCCATCTACCGCTTTAACTCCAAGAGACAATACAGAATCGATTAGTTTTCTCTTCAATGGATCAGGAGGTTCAGCAGCAACAGGATAAGACATCGTTGTATGTAACTCAGTACCATCAATCGGTATCCCTAAACCATCTAATGTCTTACCAAGTAATTCATCACCAACTCGCACTTGCAATGGTTGATGTGTACTCTCTACCATACTACCAATTCCTACACCTTCCACATTGCCATATGGCATTAGTAGAATTCTATTATCTTTAAATCCTACTACTTCAGCCATAATCTTCTGCGACTTGTCTTGCGAGGTAATCACACACAAATCATTCAGATTTGCATTTGGACCAATAGATTCAATTGTAAGACCAACAACTTTAACAACTTTTCCAAGCCTACGCTCGTACTTTTTGTCAAGCAATTCTGTGTATTTATTAAAGTCTATCACACTCAATGGATTACCTGCTTTCTTTTATTCTTCTATATTCCTGCTAAAAAACGCAAGTCTGTAATTAAATTCTCTAATTGAACATCTAAACTACATTCAATTACACTTGTATCCGTTTCAATAAAACATTGTGATTTCTCAAGCTTATTATCAATCGTAATTTCAATACTCGCACTTTCTTTCAAAAGCGACTTTATGGAATCTGTTTTACTCTTTACATATTCATAATCTGCTTTTGATACACGAATACAATAGTTTTCTTCATTTTCATTTTCTTCAAGAGTTTTTTGAATCAAATGCAATATTACTGATTTATATTCAGAAGAAACAACTCCTGTTAATTTTTTCAATAACTGCACCACTAGATTCGTATATTGTGGTTCGATCGACTGCAATACTCTTTGCTGTTCTCTTGCATTATCTTGAATTTGTTTCTTCAAGTCTTCTTGCAACTTCAACATTTCTGCTTTGCCATCTTCGTATCCTTGTTGAAAGCCAACATCCTTCGCTTCTTCCGTAATCTGCTCTGCTTCCACTTTAGCATCTAACACAATACTCTGTGCTTCTTCATTCGCTTTATCAATGATACGCTCAGCCTCTTTATTGACAGAATCCATATTCACAGAATCCAAAGTAAACTCTTCTGCTTGCTCACCAGACATGGCCATTAGGCCTGGAACAAAGCCCTCCAAGCCTTCTTCACCTTCCGCTATTTGCTCACTTCTAATCACTTCTAAGTTTTCAAAGCCAAGCGGTTTAAAATATGGAAGTTTAGAGTCA
>NZ_JAVBNS010000056.1:0-21291 GCF_031551385.1 Anaerosporobacter sp. | reverse complement strand
AGCTTGGCTAGAGCGCTTGATTTGGGATCAAGAGGTCGCAGGTTCGAATCCTGTCACCCCGACTTATATGCGGGTGTAGTTCAATGGTAGAACACTAGCCTTCCAAGCTAGATACGTGGGTTCGATTCCCATCACCCGCTTAAGTTTAGCGAAACTTTAGTGGAGTTGAACTTGCAATGCGAATTGCATGTGTGCTACTAGCTCA
The DNA here is from genome assembly GCF_031551385.1 of Anaerosporobacter sp. Lineage (GTDB taxonomy): Bacteria > Bacillota > Clostridia > Lachnospirales > Lachnospiraceae > Anaerosporobacter. Next base: position 21,086 of record NZ_JAVBNS010000056.1, on the reverse strand, counting down.
GTTGGATAGAGCAACGGCCTTCTAAGCCGTGTGTCGGGGGTTCGAATCCCTTGTGGCACGTTTAAGCAGACAAGCTTAGAAAAAAATAATATATGGTGGGTATAGCGCAGTTGGTTAGCGCGCCAGATTGTGGCTCTGGAGGCCGAGGGTTCGAATCCCTCTATTCACCTTTGCTTGAATAAGCATATTGGGCTATCGCCAAGCGGTAAGGCACAGGACTTTGACTCCTGCAGTCGCTGGTTCGAATCCAGCTAGCCCAGTTTGAAATCTCTATTTCAAAACATTTATATGGGATATTAGCTCAGTTGGTAGAGCACTTGACTTTTAATCAAGTTGTCCGGGGTTCGAATCCCCGATGTCTCATTTAGAAGTTATCTTCTAAAATTAAATATGCGGATGTGGCGGAACTGGCAGACGCGCTAGACTTAGGATCTAGTGGGAGACCGTGCAGGTTCAATTCCTGTCATCCGCAGTATGATGAAACTTGTCGAGAAAGCTAAAAGTGCTTTATCGGCAAGTTTTTTGTTTTGTGTAAAAAAAGATTCAGATAAAAAAATAATAAAATAGCTTGACACACAGTATATTTACGTCTATAATATTTAGATGTGACGTGCTGTAGTTATGTTTAAAATTAGACATGCTAAGGTACTTACAGAGCGAAAAAGTGTGATAAATGCCAACCAAAGCCCCGGTATGGTATTTGAACATATAGCAGTGGCTATAATTAAATAGCCGATTATGAAAATGAATGATTAACCAACGAGATTGGTTGTTAAGATTATAAGGAGGTAAACCAATGAAAAGTTTTATGGCAAGTCCATCTACAATTGAAAGAAAATGGTATGTAGTTGACGCTACTGGACATACATTAGGTCGTCTATCATCAGAGATAGCATCAGTTTTAAGAGGTAAGAACAAACCAACTTACACTCCACACGTTGATACAGGTGATTACGTAATCGTAATCAATGCAGATAAAATCAAAGTTACAGGTAAGAAAATGGATCAAAAGATCTACTACAATCACTCTGATTATGTAGGTGGTATGAGAGAAACTACATTAAAAGAAATGATGGCTAAAAAACCTTGTGATGTTATCACTCTTGCTGTTAAAGGCATGCTTCCAAAAGGACCTTTAGGAAGACAAATGCTTACTAAGTTAAATGTATATGCTGGAGCAGAACATAATAACGCAGCACAAAAACCAGAAGTATTAGAAATCAAATCTAGATATTAATCGGAAATTGAAAGGAGGAAATCACAGTGGCTAAAGCAAAATTCTACGGAACTGGAAGAAGAAAAAGCAGTATTGCTAGAGTATATTTAGTACCAGGTACTGGTAAAGTTACAATCAACAAGAGAGATATGGAAGAATATTTCGGTCTTGATACATTAAAATTAATCGTTCGTCAACCACTTGTTTTAACAGAAACAGCTGATAAATTCGATGTTCTTGTTAACGTTCATGGAGGTGGATTCACTGGTCAAGCTGGTGCAATCAGACATGGTATTTCAAGAGCTTTATTACAAGCAGATGGTGACTACCGTCCAGCTCTTAAAAAAGCAGGTTTCTTAACAAGAGATCCAAGAATGAAAGAACGTAAAAAATATGGTCTTAAAGCAGCTCGTAGAGCACCTCAGTTCTCTAAGAGATAATAAAAACGAATTTACAAAATGTGATAAAACCTCGAAAGTGCTTATACTTTCGGGGTTTTCTTTTTTATACGAGGAACTAGAAATAACCACAAAACACTAAAAGAAAACTACCGTAGAGAATAAACAGAGAACAGACAGAGAACAAAAACGAAAATAATTTATTCTGATTTGCATAAATCATTATGAGGTGTTATAATGAGCCTGCAAAGGAGGCGCGAAATGAGGAAAAAGACATATACAGGAACACGAACAGAGTACGCAAACGAGAAAATAAAAGAACTTTACGACAGAATCAACCTAACAGTGCCAAAAGGCAAAAAGGAAGAAATAAAGTAGGCACTTTCTGGTGAAAGTGTAAACGAATATATCTATATGCTGATATGCGCCGATTTGGATAGCACCGGCAGCAGGACAATACGAGCGGAAAAGACACAAAGCCTAAGAATGATAGTAAATAAATTATGTAAGGCATAAAACAAAGGGCAACGCTAAAATGCGCAGCCCTTATATTATATTTTATTAATCGCCTCTAGCAGTACCGATATATCAAGATGCGTGTAAGGAAACAGAACATCTAGAAGAATTGCAGGAAGAGATTCGAACTTCTGATATTGATTTGTTTGCCACTAAAGCAGTAATAAGTCAGATGAATCGGGAGCGAGAAAAAAAGATTGAAGCTGTGAATGATGAGATTTGTAATAAGAATGTTACACTTTCAAATCTGGATTATGAGATAGCAGTGAAGCAATCCCAGCTTACGAAATGTGAAGAAAGTATTTCTAAGCTAGAACAATTCCAAGAGAGTGTGGAAAAGTTGAAAATCTATATTTCATCATATTTACCGTTATCACCATTGATTGAAGAGTATGCGAATGCTGTAGAACGAGGAGAAGATATTGAAGCTGGCAATAGTTTTCGAGGATTATTGAATGCGATTGGGAAATTATTGAAATTCTTTAAAGAGTTGATTGTTAATGGTCTGTGCTGGTTTCCAAGGCTTATGAGGTGGAATACCAGTAAAGGAGAAGTAGCACCAGTGTTTAGTGATTATCATAATGAAGGATATAATTACAGGTTGGTAGCATATCGGAATCTGGTAACGAAGGAACAGTATAGTGTTGAGAGTATTGAGAAGGAAATTACAGCAGAGAACAGGATTGGGACATTGAAACAATTGGATCAAGGGATTATTTCAAGAGATGTATTTGTAAAAGAAATACAAAATAAAATCAAGATATTTAAAAGATAATGTGGAAACAGTTTTTGGATTAATCATTGAAGATGCGTGGCTTCGCTATGACAGAGCGAAGAGTCTGCATTGAAAATAAGTGAAAAAAATCTCTTCGTATGATATAATTAATTTAATAATAGGCGCAACGAAAACAGACTAAATGGTTTATATTACAAAGGAGATTTTAGATATGAGTAGTGATGAAAGATTATGTAAAATTGTGATGAGATATAGAGATGAACTACAAAAAAAGATTCAGAATAGAAAGACAGAAATGGAAGAAGATAATAATGATCATTATATGGTATATAATGCATTGGGATTTACCAGTGAAGAAGGCTATCAAATAGATTATCAGCAGAACGTTGGTCGATTTCTATACAAATATGCAGGATCTATGTTGGAAGAATTGGCAATAAATTGCTTTAAACATGCATTTCCACAAGCACAAGAAAAAGTAAAATTGATAAATACTATAGATAAAAGCCCTAAACATGTTGAAATTGATTGTTTGATAGACAATAAGGCATATGAGATTAAGTGGAAAGATGCAACAACAGATGGTGATCATATAAAAAAAGAACATAAAAGAGTGCAGGTTATTAAGGATGCGGGCTATACACCTATCAGAATAATGTTTTTTGAACCTAATAGAGAACAGGCAATTCGCATTCAAGCAACATTGAAAAAACTTTACGAAGATATTGGTGGAGAATACTATGCTGGAGAAGATGCTTGGAACTATTTAATGCAGGAAACGGGAGTAAATTTAAAAGAAATTTTTAATAAAATAAAGGAATGATTATATGGATTTAAATAAAATAATCTGTGACGATTGCGTCAACGGATTAACAAGGATAGAAGATAATATGGTTGATTTAATATATTTGGATCCACCTTTCTTTACGCAGGATGTACAGCATTTATCATCTAAAGAGTCAAAAATAGAATTTTCCTTTTTGGATAAATGGGATAGTATGGATGCGTATCTTTTGTTCATGGAAGAAAGGCTTATAGAATGTAAAAGAACACTCAAAGATACAGGAAGCATATTTGTTCATTGTGATAGAAATGCATCACATTACTTAAAGGTATTACTGGATAAAATATTTGGAATGAAGAATTTTCAAAGTGAGATTATTTGGACATATAAGAGGTGGTCTAACTCAAAAAAGGGTTTGCTAAATAATCATCAGGTGATTCTTTTTTATAGTAAAACAGATAGATTTAAATTCAATCGTATCTATACAGATTATTCAGAAACGACCAATGTTGATCAGATTTTGCAAGATAGAGTAAGGGATAAAGATGGAAAAGCTAAGTACAAGACTGATGAAAATGGAGATGTGGTTATAGGACAAAGTAAAAAAGGAGTACCATTATCTGATGTGTGGGAAATACCATATTTGAATCCAAAGGCAAAAGAAAGGGTAGGATATCCAACACAAAAACCGATTGTTTTACTTGAGCAAATAATTAAGATTGTAACTGATGAAGGTGATATTGTTGTTGATCCTTTTGCGGGGTCAGGAACAACATTAGTGGCGGCTAAAATGCTTAATAGAAAATATTATGGTTTTGATATTTCGACTGCTGCCGTTTCACTTACAGAAGATAGATTAGCGACCTTAATTAAAACCGATTCCTTTTTATTAAAAAAGGGAAAGGCTGCTTACCAGAATTTATCAGATAATCAAATGGCTATTCTTAAATCGATTAATGCAACACCAGTTCAAAGAAATAGCGGGATTGACGGATTTTTGTCTGAATATGTGGATGGAAAGCCTGTATCTGTCAAAATTCAGAAGGAAGAAGAAACTTTGGATGAGGCTATTAATAAGTTAATTAAGGCAAGTAAAACCAAGAAGTGTGAATATATGATCTTAATTAGAACACATATTGATTTTATAAAAGTATTTGATTTTAATAATGTTCCACAAGGTGTTGTTATTATGGACAGTTATGAAATGCAATTGGATGAACATTTAAATAATAAGATTAATGAATTGTTCGCCTTATAGAAAGTACTAGAAAACGAATAAAGCGATTATATAAATGCTTATTAGGAATGTAGCATACAAAACATTGTGTAAAATGAGATTACTATTTGATATAGTAAGAAAGGACAAGTGATAAAATGCAAACAATTACGTTAGACGCATTAATACCGAGAGAGGATTTTAATATCTTATCATCTACGGGAAGTAGTGGTAATACCAGAAATAAACAAACGCTTTCTATCGAAGACTTAAAATATGATTCATTCTTTTTTAGCGCATTACGAAAACCAATATTTCAAAGGGAAACGAATGAATGGGATGCCGAAAAAGTATGTTCCATGATAGAGAGTTTTGTAAATGACGAGTTGGTCCCTGCAATAATTTTATGGAGAAATCAAGGCGGCTATATATTTGTTATTGATGGGGCACATAGATTGAGCAGTCTTGGAGCGTGGATAAATGATGACTATGGAGATGGACAGGTTTCAATTAGCTATTACGGAAACTATATATCGGATGAGCAAAGGAAGATTGCAGAAAAAACTAGAAAACTGGTGAATCAAAGAATCGGATCTTTTAAAGAGATTGAGGCTATATCAAGGAATAGGTTATCAACGGAAGATGATTCAAAAAATGATATTGCAAAAAATTTAGGCGCACTAGCAATACAATTGCAATGGGTCGATGGTAATGCATCAAAGGCAGAGGATTCTTTTTTGAAAATAAATCAATCTGCAACGAAAATAAGTGATGCAGAGTTGGATTTGATAAAAAATAGAGAACATTCATATGCTATTGCAGCGCGTGCTATAGTACGTGCTGGAAGAGGATATAAATATTGGTCTGCATATAGTGATGTTGAACAGGAATGTATTGTGGAATTATCAAAAAAGATTCACCAGTTAATGTTTGGAGTTGGAAATGTAAACATGGATGATATAAACTCATTGCCGATTGGAGGACCTTTAAATTCGTCCATGACACTTGATGTTGTAACTCAAACAGTTAGGATTTGCAATGGTTTGGATAGTAAAATAAGAACAAATATTGGTGATGCTGATGAGGTTACTAAATACCTTAGGAATACGTTAAAGATTCTACAGTATATTAATTCTAAAGAGCAATTTTCCCTCGGAATTCACCCATTTGTGTACTTTTATTCAGGAATTGGGAAACATAAAATAGGTTCATATTATGGCTTTTTAATGTTTGTTAAAGAATTAATTCAAAAAAAGAAAATTGATGATTTTATTCAATCGAGATGTAAATTCGAGGAAGTAATATATCAATACAACTTTTTAGTGCAACAGATAATAAGAAAAGACAGACAAAGCAAGCGAGCATATACATCCATCAAAGATTATTATGCATTACTAATGGAAGTTATTCTTGAAAATCAATCATATAGCAATGGGGTTATTGTAGAAGAAATAAGAAAGAATGATAAGTTTAAATATTTGCAAACAGAAATTGTGGATAATGAGGAAGTAGCTGTTAAAAGCAACTTTTCACGTGGGAAGAAACAACAAATTAAGATGGGTACTTTTGTTGAATCTTTACCAAGATGTCCTATTTGTGGTGGCTATATTTGTAGCAATTCAGTATCGGTTGATCATATACAACGAAAGCAAGATGGAGGAACGAGTGCAATTGAAAATGGTCAGATAACACATTTATATTGTAATACGACATACAAAAATTAATAGATAAAGAAAACGTTACGTACACCAATCCTCATCCATAGCATCCACCCATCCCTGTAACGGCCCATCAAGAGCAAGTGTGGCATAAGTAAGTGAATCATCAATCGCCAGATTATCAATTAGCTGTTGTGAATTAGGTGTGGTATGTACTCCATTCTCTGCAACAGCGCAGGATAAAAAGAGTTGTGTGTTATCAGCAAAGGCAATATCAATTCCATTCCTGTATTGGTTGTAGTAAGCGAAATGTATCCCTATTTGTTTCGTCCTTTCTTGAAATAAGTGTAATGGAGACAAGTCTTGTGCAGTAATGGGACTTGTAGGGTGACAAACAGGTATGCAACATAATATTGCACAAATCCTGCATTTTTGGGCTTTTCAAGATATCAAAACGTTACCTAAGAGATAATTATTGCTTAAAAAGATTATTAATGAAATTTATAGGACACTTTTTAGTGGGGCAATTCGCTAGAGAGTGTCTTTTTTTTATTTCATTATTGAATCATAGGGAAGAAGTTTAACATCTCCTTTTATAGAAATAGAGAACGTCATTTTCGAATAGGATTCCAGCGTAACACGGATGCAACACCGTTTAAAATATTAGTATCTAAACATTGACAAATAAGAATTCAAAATATATAATGATTAAATATTTATATAATAAAGGCAATGAAGAGAAGAGTAAACTATTTGCACTTTTACAGAGACCTCAGAATGGTGAAAATGAGGAAAGTTATAGAATAGTTGAATATGGCCTCTGAGCTGCGTACCGAAACATTTTGTTTAGGCTACGACGGGCGCACCCGTTACAGTGATAAACTATCGATGAATCATTTCTCGTCCGTAGTTGATAAGACTTATATCGTGAGGTATAAGTGAATTTAGGGTGGTAACACGAAGCGTCGCTCTCGTCCCTGAAAAAGAAATTTTTCAGAGAGGAGGGCTTTTTTTATTAGTTTTAGAAATGTGATTTGTTATCACAATGAATAAAAAATGGAAATATTGTTTGAATGAATCGATAAAAAAATAATTGAAGAGGAAAAAGGTGAAATTATTAAAGGAGGATATGTGAGATGAATTATTTAGGGACAAAAATACTTGAAACAGAGCGTTTGGTGTTAAGACCATTTAAAGAAAATGATGTTGAAAATATGTATCATAATTGGGCAAGTAGTAATAATGTTACCAGATATTTGACATGGCCGACGCATACTTCAAAAGAGGTAACAAAATCTGTTATAGACTTTTGGGTAAGTAGATATGATGATGCAAAGAATTACCAGTGGTGTATTGAATGGAAAGAAAATAAGCAAGCTATTGGCAGTTTCGCAATTGTTCATATGGAAGAGGAAATTAATTCTGTAGAGATTGGATATTGTATTGGTGAAGACTATTGGAATAGGGGAATTACAAGTGAAGCTTTTAAGGAAGTTATTCGATTTGTATTTGAAGAAGTTGAATGTAATAGAATTTCTGCACGGCATGATGTTTGTAATCCAAACTCAGGGAAGGTCATGAAAAAGGCAGGACTTTTGTATGAAGGAACGTTATTAGAGGCTGCTAAAAATAATACAGGTATATGTGATGTGGCTGTATATGGGATTACAAAGAAGATTTATAGTAGGTAAATTAGTAAGCAGTGAATTCATTTTCTACTGTGAGTCACTTTTGAAAATGTCCCATTTATTCCAATTTCCTTGTTGACAACGAGCCTCTAGCCCTTAGAAACCCACTAAGATGCCCAGATGTCAGTGAAAGCAGTAAGGCAGCCATCTGGGGCAATAGCATACCTAATGGCTCACTCATAATCAACAAGTTTTCTCGGCATAAACGGGACATTTTCAAAAATGACAAGCTGGGACATTTTCAAAAACCAATCACATTAGTAAGCAGTGAATTCATTTTCTACTTGACAAATTATACTTATATTGATATTCTAAAATTGATATTGGGCGAAACGCTTGATCCACGCTTGTTAGGGAAAATTTCTCTAACAGGCGTTTTTTTATTTTTTACAACATGTCATAAAGGAGCTTCCTGTATAATTCAAATATAGAGAATTCCAAGAAAGAGGGTTGAGAAAAAAATACCTCAGTGTAAAATAAGATTACTGACTTTGCAGGGTTAGTAAAAAATCTTATTAAACAGAGAGGTATCTAAAATGAATCTTAACACAAAACGCAAAAATTAAATCTATTACTGAAAAAACTTTGGTGGTTGGCATTGATGTTGGTAGTGAGAATCACTATGCCAGAGCCTTTGACTGGAGAGGTTATGAGTACTCAAAGAAAGCTTTCATCTTCAGTAACACAGAGACTGGATTTCACAGTTTTCAGGCATGGATGACTGAACTGGGGGAGAAGCATGATAAACAAGCTGTTCTTCCAGGAATGGAACCAACTGGGCACTTCTGGTTTGGCTTGGGGAAATTTTTACAGGACAATGGTGTGAGACCTGTACTTGTCAATCCACATCACGTAAAGAAATCCAAGGAATTGGATGATAATAATCCGACTAAGAATGACCGTAAGGATCCTAAAGTTATTGCAGGACTAATCAATGAAGGATGTTTTTCATATCCTTATCTTCCGGAAGGTGTTTATGCAGAGCTTAGGAGTGCTTCGAATCTCAGATTTCAGGCGCAAGAGGAACTTACAAGAGTACTTAATCGAATGGCAAGATGGTTTAGTATCTACTTCCCAGAATATAAAGATGTTTATGGGAAAAGGGATGCCAAAAGTGGACTGATGATTATAAAACAGGCACCAATGCCATTTGATATCATAGCGTTAGGTGTGGACGGAGTCAACAAGATCTGGCGGGATGCAAAACTGAGAGGCACTGGAGTAAAGAGGGCAAAGACCCTGGTAGCAGCTGCGGAGCACAGCATAGGAAGCCGGGAAGGGTTGACAGCTGCAAGGTTGGAAATAAACAATCTTCTGGGAGACTATGAGATATACAGTAGGCGACTTGAAGAAATCATGTCTATGATTGACGAATTGCTGAAAGAAATACCATACATTGATAAGTTGCTAAAAATAGATGGAGTTGGATTGAAAACGATATCCGGTTTTATAGCAGAAGTGGGTGATATTAGACGTTTTGATAACCCGAAGCAAGTTCAGAAGTTGGCAGGATATGCCTTGGTAGAGAATAGTTCTGGAAAACATAAAGGCGAGACAACCATAAGTAGACGAGGTCGAAAGAGGCTGAGATATCTGTTATTCGAGGTTGTAATGTCGGTAGTTGGAAAGAACGCTGAATTCAAGGAACTACACCATTACTACACGACCAGGTCGGTGAATCCGTTGAAAAAGATGCAGTCATTAATAGCAGTGGCTTGCAAGCTAATCAGGGTATTCTACAAGATATTGACAACTGGTGTAGACTATGATGCTTCAAAAATGCTGGAAGATATAAAACGCCCAGCCATCTATACTCAAGTGGCATAAATAGAGAAAAAGTAAAAGGCTTGAACCACCAGGATATGGTATCGTGGTTGGCTTGAGCTGTCCAGAGTACTATAACAGCGTATAGCGGAGACCCATGACATCTCAATCCAGCCACGATGTGAAATCATTAAGATTAAGCAGGGGACTGCTGACAAGGCAAGCACAAAAAAGCGGAAAGCAATAGAAAAACGTCTGTTGGAAACAACACTGTTGCTGGAAATAAAGCAAGGCAGTAATCAAAAAAACAAAGAATGAGCCAGTAGTCGGCAGGAATATTTTCCAGAGGGCAAGACCCTGTAAGGGAGCTAAGCTGACACCCTGGTTATGGATAGGCAGAACGAAGGTAGTTAGGACCCATGCGGAAACGGATGGAGATCCAGATGGACACAGGAGGTTAGCTGCCATAGATGGAAGGGTACACATAAGGCCATGTAGAACGAAAAATAAAGACGTTCTATTTCGTGTACCTAAATACCGCTATTTCCGTACAAGATATAAGGAATACTCCATAACTTAGGCTTATTCTTGAGGTATATAAACTAAAAATTCCTTGAATTTAAAGGAAAAAAGACTTGACTATATGAGGAGGAAAAACAATGGTTACAATCAGCAAATTCAGCTACGAAAACCCAAGGTATGCGAATCTTCTCAAACGAAAAAGTAGTATTCCAGAAGAGGTAGAAAAAACAGTCAAAGAAGTATTGGAAAATGTTAAATTACACGGAGATGATGAAGTACATGCCTATATGAAAAAATTTGATAACGTTGATATTAAGGAAATCGGTTTATTTGTATCAACAGAAGAATTTGAAAATGCAAAAGAAAAAGTATCCGAGGAATTTAAAGAGGCAGTTAAAAATGCCTGTGACAACCTTTTTAGATTTCATAAAAAACAGTTGCCTATAGGTTTTTCTGAAACATATGAAGATGGTGCTGTACTTGAACGAAAATATACACCAATCAATAGTGTAGCCGTTACTGTTCCTGGAAATATGGCATCACTTGTTTCAACATTGTATATGAATTTAATTCCTGCGATAGTTGCTGGTGTACCAAACATATACATACTAACAAAACCAAGAATTGATGGAACTATAGATGAGCATTTATTATATGTAGCTGACTATTTGAATGTTAAAAATTATTATAAACTTTCGGGTTCTCAGGGATTAGCGGCTGTTGCTTATGGGACTGAAACTGTCAAGAAAGTTGATGTGATAACAGGTCCCGGAAATAACTTTACTCAAATGGCAAAAAAATTACTGTTTGGCGAAGTGAAAATTGATTTTATTGCGGGGCCTTCCGAAATTGCAATTATCGCTGATGAAGATGCAAATCCTACCTTTATAGCAGCTGATATGATGTCTCAAGCAGAACACGGGACAGGCTTTGAAGCTAGCACGACATTTTGTTTATCGAAAGAACATGCTATAAAGATTAAAAATGAAATTATTCGCCTATGTGAAGAAAACAATCTTGTAAATGCAACGAAAACATCCTTTGAAAATTATGGCGATATTTTTATAGTGGATTCTATTCAAGAAGCTATAGATGCAGTAAACGAGATAGCACCAGAACATGCTGAGTTGCTATTAGATGATTACGAAGCTGTACTTACTAAAGTGACTAATGCTGGTGCAGTATTTGTCGGTGAATATAGTACCGAACCAGTAGGCGATTATTTTTGCGGAACAAACCACATTCTTCCGACATGTGGAACTGCAAAATTTTCGTCTGGAATGTCAGTTCAGGAATTTATGAGAGGATACAGCGTTATTAAATATCCAGAGTCAGCATTAAAAAATAACGCAGAGTATATTATTACACTTGCAGAATCAGAGGGAATGAAGGCTCACGCTTTGGCAGTAAAAGTAAGACAATAATCACTTGACCTGGCCCCAAGGGCATGGATTATATATAGAGTATAGATAATATATAAATATAAAGGGGGCTACTACTAATATGAAAAAAGAGTTTTACACAGCAGGAGAATTAGCAAAGTTAACAGGAGTGTCGTATAAAACAATCCGTCACTATCACAAGATTGGACTATTAGAGCCAGAAAAATATACAGAGAGTGGCTATCGACAGTATGGTATGAAATCTGTAGAAACATTACAACGAATATTGATGTTAAAGTATTTGAATTTTTCATTGGATGAAATACAGAAGATACTATTGGAGGAGGAAATATCAGATACATTTAGTAAGCAAGAAAAGCTTCTTCAAGCACAGGAGGAACATATAAGCCAAATTCTAAAAGTTGTTAGAGAAATACAAAAGGTAAATGAGACGGAACGATGGGAAAAGATGCTGAAGATTATCCATATGACGCAACAAAAGGAAGAAATCATTAAGCAATATAAGGAAAGTGGAAATTTGCAAAAGCGTATCAATATTCATGCGTATAGTACATCAAAAACAGATTGGTTTCAATGGGGTTTTGATGGATTACAACTGAAAAGTGGAATGAAGATTCTTGAATTAGGCTGCGGAAATGGCATGTTATGGATTACTATGTGTCATCAATTACCAAGGGATATACAGATTTATTTGACAGACAGTTCAAAGAATATGCTACAATCGGCTAAGAGTAGAATTGAAGAATATGCTGAACTATATAAAGAAAATAATATTGAATTTGTATTTTTACAAAGGGATGCAGAGGATTTTGATTTGGAAGAAAAGGATTTTGACCGAATTATTGCGAACCATATGTTATATCATGTATCAAATGAAAATCGAAACAAATTATTTAAAACTTTTGAAAGACTATTAAAACAGGAAGGTCTGTTTTATGCATCTACCGTAGGGAAAACTCATTTGCAAGAGCTGTTTCCACTTGCTAAGGAATTTGATAATAAGATAGATGTACCGAACTGGATGACAGAAAATTTTGAATTGGAAAATGGAGAGGAGCAATTAAAACAAGTATTTTCAAGTGTGATTGTTGAGGAACAAGAGAATGACTTGTTAGTTCCGAATCCGCAAGCAGTATATGACTATATAGATTCTTGGCCAGGGAATGCAAAAGAAATACTAAAAGGACGAGAGAATGAGTGGATGGAATATTTGAAAGATAAAATCTCAGAGGAAACACCATATTTTATCCATAAATCAACGGGAGCGTTTAAGGCATTCAAGAAACAAATTTAATGGGCCCAATATTTGAAATTGAAACTGGGAATTTGAACATATTTGCTTGTAGAAAAAGGACAAATGCAGAGAAAGGTGATTAAAATGAATAATATGTTACTATTATTTGATTTAGATGGAACACTTTTGAAAAGTAATAAAACAAAATCAACTTATACATATGAAATATTAGATCAATGTAGACAAGCAGGATTTATAATAGGAGTCTCTACAGCAAGAAGCGAAAAGAATTCATTGGAGTTTATCTCTAAGTTGAATCCTGAGATTATTATTTCAAGTGGTGGTGCTTTAGTTCGCTTAAAGAATGATTACGTATATCGTGCAGAATTTTCTATAGAAGAAACAAATGCATTTATAGAATTGGCTCGAACGGTATGTGGAGAAAACTGTGAGATTACAGTAGACACGGTGAATGAGCATTATTGGAATTATAAAATTGACCCTAAGAAGCTTGATGCTAGTTGGGGAGATACTATTTATAGTGATTTTAATGACTTTTCTGAAAATGCTTTAAAGATATGTGTAGAAATTAGTAATACTGTTATTGCTAAGGCACTTCAAGAAAAATGTAAAGAATATAGCTGCGTCAAATTTTCAGATGGTGACTGGTACAAGTTTAGTAAAAAAACAGCGACAAAAGAAAATGCAATCGTAACGTTATGCAGTGAAATAAATATTTCGGTTAATGATATGATTGCTTTTGGGGACGACTATTCAGATATTGAGATGTTAAAATGTTGTGGAATAGGTGTGGCAATGGGAAATGCAATTGAAGAAGTAAAAGCAATTGCTGATTGTGTTATTGGAACAAATGATGAGGAGGGGATAGCGAAATATTTGGAAGGGTTATTGACAAAGAAAAATAGTATGCTATAATTTCAATAACAATTACAGACAAAAGCATTGACGAGGAGGAGTACATACTATTCCTGATGAACAGAGAGAAAATGGTTGGTGAAAATTTTCGTGATGGTAGTATGGAAGTAGCCTTTGAGCTTTGGATTGAACAGATTATTTTTATTCTAAGTAGATTTCAACGGAGATTCCCACCGTTATCAAGGGAAGCGATATCGGAATAACGGAGATGACTTCTATTACTGTTCGCGCGCAATATCTTGCAAAGCGTGTTACTGGTCATGGAATAGACTGTAGCGATTCCCGTATTGTAATAAGAGCAGAAGTATTTTCTGAATTTAGGTGGTACCACGGACATGTTAGTTCGCCCTAAGCGTTGGCTTAGGGCGACTTTTTTTGTCTGTTTTGTAAAATAATTTGTGACTTATAAGGACGTAGTCCAAAGTAGTTACAGTAATTTATAGGAGGTATCCACATGGATAAGAAATATGATTTTCAAAAGACGGAAAAAGAGTTAGAAAGGTTTTGGGAGGAACAAGAAATCTACAAGTATCAGAATGGAAAAGAAAAAAGATATTTTCCGTTGATACGCCGCCACCAACGGTAAGTGGGAAATTACACATAGGGCATGTATTTTCGTATACACAGGCAGAGATGATTGCAAGATTTAAGAGAATGCAGGGATATGATGTATTTTATCCGTTTGGTTTTGATGATAACGGTTTGCCAACGGAGCGATTAGTTGAAAAAGATGAGAAGATACATGCAAATATGCTATCAAGAAGTGAATTTAAGAGCAGATGTATCAATACGATTGAAAAATATGAGGGCGAATTTAAAGACTTATGGAAGCGATTAGGCTTTAGTGTTGATTGGGATTTGCAGTATCAGACAATTTCGGACTTATCACAACGAATATCACAGAAATCATTTATTGAACTTGCAAAGATGAATAAGGCATATATGAAAGAATCACCAGTACTATGGTGTACGGAATGTCAAACGTCGATTGCACAAGCTGAGCTAGAATCAAAAGAATGCGAAACAACCTTTAATTATTTGAATTTCAAAACTGCACTTGGAAATTTGTTGATTGCTACTACAAGACCAGAATTGTTAGCTGGCTGTGTATGTATTTTTGTTCATCCAGATGATAATAGATACAAAGAATATGTAGGTCAAAAAGCGAATGTTCCATTGTATGATTTTGAGATTCCTATTTTGACAGATGATGCAGTTTCGATGGATAAGGGAACTGGCGTAGTAATGTGTGCAACATTTGGTGATTCCACAGATATTGAGTGGTACCAAAAATATAACTTACAGTACAAAGAGATTATTATGTCGAATGGAACGATTAATGAAAGTGTATTGTTTGTTGGTGGAATGAGAATCAAAAAAGCAAGAGAGCATATCATTGAACTATTGAAAGAGAAAGAATTACTTGTAAAACAAGAGAAGATGAACCATATGATAGCGGTTCATGAACGATGTGGTAATGATGTAGAATTTATTCCTTCAAAACAATGGTATATTGATGTATTAACGGATAAAGAACGCTTTCTTCAGGCAGCAGATGAAATTAATTGGCATCCAGAGCATATGAAGAATCGATATAAAATATGGGTAGAAAATTTGAAATGGGACTGGTGTATTTCGAGACAAAGATATTTTGGCGTTCCATTTCCAGTTTGGTATTGCAAAGATTGCAATAAACCAATGTTTGCAGAGGAAGAGCAGTTGCCTGTAAATCCATTGGAAAGTCAGCCGTTACATGCTTGTAGCTGTGGCTGTAATGAGTTTATTCCTGAAGAGGCGGTTTTTGATACATGGGCAACGTCTTCCGTAACAACACTGATAAATGCCAGATATGGAGAGGAAAATGATATTTTAGATGATATATTTCCAATGGGTATGAGATGTCAGGCGCATGAGATTATTCGAACATGGGCATTTTATTCAATTGTTAAGAGTTTGTACCATACAGGAAAGCTTCCGTGGAAAGATATTATGATTAGCGGATTTGTTTTGGCTAAACCAGGTGAGAAGATAAGTAAGTCGAAAAATAATGCATCGAATTCTCCGATAACCTTAATTGAAACAAATTCGGCAGATGCGATTCGATATTGGGCAGCGAATAGCAAACTTGGAACAGATACATTCTTTAGTGAGGAAGAATTAAAGATTTCTAAGAGGTTTATAAATAAGCTCTACAATGCTGCGAAGTTTGCCATTATGCAAATGGAAGATTTCGAAAAACCTGAAAAATATAATGAGTCAGATATGTTGCCCATTGATCGTTGGATTTTGGAAAGAGTAAATGAAACGACAATTAGAGTTACAAATATGCTTGATAATTATGAAATAGGTCAGGCAAGGCATGAAATCGACAATTTATTCTGGAAAGATTTTTGCGATTACTATATTGAAATTGTAAAAGAGAGATTGTATCAGCCAGATAAGCATGGGATAGAGGAAAGATATTCGGGACAAATCGCTTTGTATCACAGCTTGCTTGGAATATTAAAACTGTATGCTATCTATACACCTTATGTAACGGATTATATTTATCAGGAGTTCTACAAAGAACAGGAAAAAGAAAGTTCGTTGCATCAGACCGTTTGGAGTACAAAAGAAATAAACCACATCTATATAGAGTTTGGTGAGCATATAAAAGACGTTATTGCTGATGTACGTAAGAATAAAACGGAGAATCAGATGTCGATGAAAGATTCAATTCCAGAGCTAATTATTATTTGTCCTAAGAAGTATAAAGAATTGTATAGGAAAACGGAAAAAGATATCAAAGCGTGTACAGGTGCTGAGAAGGTTATGATTAGGAATTGATTATTTGTGCTAGGAAAGGTAGTGGAAAATCTATTTAAAAAATGGATTTTCTGTTGCTGATGGGCTTATGTTTGTGAAGTTATAAGACGTAATAGGGAGTTCTTGTAATAGTTAATAAGATTTGTTACAATGGTTAAAATGTAATTAATTGAATGTGAATATCTTGAAATAACAAGAAGCAGATAGATAGTAGGAGGTGCTAATTTGAATTTAGGAATAGAAACAGAGACATTAGAATTTAAAAAGTCTACAGGAGAGTTGAAAGAGGCAATGAACTCTATCTGCGCTATATTAAACAAGCATCAAAAAGGAGAATTATATTTTGGCGTAAAACCTGATGGTACACCAATAGGACAGATTGTTACAGAAGAATCATTACGTGAAGTTAGTCAAAAGATAGGAAATTCTATAGAACCAAAGATTTATCCAGAAGTTAAAAAAGTAACTATTGATGATAGGGATTGTATCTATTTGCAATTCGAAGGAAATAATGTGCCGTATTTTGCTTTTGGTGTGGCAAAAATTCGTGTTGCTGATGAAGATTTAACATTATCTCCAAAGGAATTATCAGAGTATATCAGAAAGAATCAATTAGAAGAAAACAAGTGGGAAAATCAAATATCTAATAAAAAAATAGATGATGTTGATGAAACATTACTAAAACAATATACGAATCATGCTCATGAAGTAGGAAGACTTGCAATATCATACACAGACAGAAAGACAGTTTTGAATCAACTGGAATTGACACAGGGAGATTATTTACTAAATGCAGGGAAGGTGCTTTTTAGTGATGATATCACTCAAGATATACAGATGGCAATATTTGCGACGACAGAAAGAATGACTTTCAATGATATTCAACGTCATCATGGTCCAGTAACAAAATTGGTAGATTTGGCTGAAGCCTATATCAAAAATAATATTCATTGGAGAGTTGAATTTGATGGATCAAGGGAGCGAAAAGAGATTCCGGAAGTGCCAATGGATGCAGTCAGAGAGGCATTGCTAAATTCATTTTGTCATAAGGATTATAGTACTGGTCAAAGCAATGAAGTTGCAATATATAAAGATAGAATTGAAATATATAATCCAGGACATTTTCCTGAGGGATATGAGCCAAATGATTTTATAAAAAATCCAGAAAGACCAATAAGAAGAAATCCTAGAATTGCTAGAGTTTTATATTATTCAAAAGATATTGAGAGCTTTGGAACAGGATTAAAACGTATTGCAGATACTTGTAATGTAGCAGGTGTAAGATATGAATTCAAAATGCTTAAATCTGGATTTGTTGTGTGTTTTTATCGGTCGGAGGAAAAAGCCGATAAAAGTACGGATAAAGTACGGATAAGTACGGATAAAGTACGGATAAATATGGATAAACTGAATACAGCACAGCAAAAAATTATTGATTATATAAGTGAAAATGGGCGAATAACCAATAAAGAGGTTCAACAGTTATTGGGTGTGAAGGATTCCAGAGCATTAAAAGTGCTAAAAGAATTAACTGAACAGGGCATTCTTGATAAAGTTGGAAGATTTAAGGGAAGTTATTATAAATTTAAGGAATAAAGAAAAAGTGCCTTTCTTAAATTCTATTGTTATTAAAAAGTAGCTACCATACTTTAGAATAGGAGCAACCATGATAAGAGAAATAAACGAAAACGATCTACAACCTCTACTTGAATTATATAAGCAATTGCATGACAATCCAATGCCTGAAAACACACAGGAACTTATGGATTTATGGAGAATTATTTTGAATGATAGGCAACATCATATTATTGTAGCAGAAGAAGATGGAAAAATAGTTTCTTCTTGTGTATGCGTAATAATACCAAATCTTACACATAATCAGCAACCATATGCTTTTGTAGAAAATGTAGTGACAGATATGGCGTATCGTGGAAAAGGTTTAGCAACTGCATGTTTGAATTATGCGAAAGAGCTTGCAGAAAAGGAAAACTGCTATAAGTTAATGTTGCTTACTGGTTCGAAAGAAGAGAGTACATTAAGGTTTTATGAGAATGCAGGATATAATAAGAATGATAAAACAGCTTTTATACAGTGGATATAATTATGATAAAAGGGGTGCAAAATGAAAATAGGAATCGTTGGATTTGGTCATCTTGGAAAGGCGCTTGCTAAAGGTCTTGTTAAAAGTGGTGTTGTTGAGGAAAGAGAAATTTATGTACTGGCGAAATCTCAACGAACGAAGGATATTGCATTGAAACAATATGCTGCTACAGTGGTGGAAGATATTAATGAGATGTTAGAACAGGTTGAGATTATATTTTGGGTTATTAAGGGAAGTCAACTACCAGAAGTATATTCAAGACTTGACAGAAAAATGAATGATATTGTGCATATTAGTTTTATGGCTGGGGTTACAATTGAAATGATAAAAAACTGTTTAGGTAATGCTACGATATTGCGTGCTATGCCTAATATCGCAATTGAAAATGCGGATGGGATTATAGGATATACAAAAACGGATAGTAAAATGGTAGTTGATATCTTAAACAAGTTGGGATATGCATTTGAGATTGAAGAAAAGGATATAGAAAAAGTAACAGCATTTTCAGCATGTGGTTTGGGATTTGCGGCATATATATTAAATGCATTTCAGAAAACAGGAATGGAATTAGGTTTTTCGGAAGAGATTAGTGAGCATATTGTTGCTAAAACATTTTCAAATGCAATTACTATGTCAAACTATGAGGTGACGGCAGATAGTGTAGCAACTAAGGGAGGTGCTACAGAGCAAGGTATTTTATGTTTTGAGGATAATAATTTAAATGAAATTATTAAGAAAGCGATTTATAAAGCATATGATAAAGTACAGTAACCAAGTAATGTGTTGAAAGATTCAAAATAATGGAGAATGATAATGACAGAACTAATAATCCAAGATGAAATGCAGGAGTACTTATCCTCATCAAAATACATAGATTGGACAAGTAACACAATTGTAGAAAAAGCAAATGAATTAAAGAAATACGCAAAGGATGAAATACATCTAATAAAAACCATATACGAATATGTCAGAGATGAGATAAGGCATTCATGGGATGCCCAAGATAAAAGAGTTACAAAGGTGGCATCCGAAGTATTGGAGCAAAAAGTAGGAATATGTTGGGCAAAATCAAATTTGCTTACTGCATTATTGAGAGCATGTGAGATTCCAGCAGGAATATGCTATCAGAGGTTAACATTGGGAGATACCCCAGAGACAGGCTTCTGTATACATGCATTGAATGCAGTTTATATTAGAGAATTAGATAGATGGATTCGTTTAGATGCAAGAGGGAATAAAGCAGGAGTAGATGCACAGTTTAATTTAGAACAAGAGCAGTTAGCGTTTCCTGTTAGAAATGAGATTGGTGAAATAGATTATAAGATTGTATATTCTCAGCCGTCACATAAGTTGATGAATGTGTTAGAGACTCATACGGATGCTTTGGATATGTATATGAATTATTTACCAGATGAAATTTAAAGCAATTTGGAAGATATCAAGTCAGTTTAGTAGTAATATAATTTACCTAAAGGGAATGGTTTACTACTCTGTATTATCTTTGGTGTTGCATATAAAAAATAGAATTAGGGGAGAATAGGACATGAAGTGTAATAGTTTAGAAGAGGTAAGAGGAAACATTGATAGGATTGATAATGAAATTATTAAACTGATAGCGGAGCGAGGAACATATGTCGTTCAAGCATCTACATTTAAGAAAAGCGAAGATGGCGTAAAAGCACCAAACAGGGTAGAGGCTGTTATTGAAAAAGTTAGAAGTAAAGCAGAGGAATATGGTGCGAATCCTGATATGGTGGAGGCGCTTTATAGAGAAATGATTTCACGATTTGTTAATATGGAGATGGAAGAATTTAAAAAGAACGAGAAGAATTGAATATTGATGTAACATTCCTAATGAAGATATAGATGGTTACGGCAACATAACCCTTTGTAAATTCAAATATTTACAAGGGGTTTTTCTATAGTGAAAAAGAATAAACACATGACCTTTTGAACCTTGTATCATGATATGAGTTGCCCGACAAATGAGGTATTATAAATCTGCCTCTTTGTCATATTGTTCCTTGAAAATTTAATATATTATCTTCTATTGAGAGAAGTGATAATCTTTTGATATTTTTCACTCTGCATAGATTAGTTTCCGCAACG